>NZ_JBHUSF010000384.1:0-7705 GCF_042673295.1 Rhodococcus sp. NPDC057014 | reverse complement strand
ATCTTCTCCCGGAGGTGGTGGTCCTGGAGCAGGGTCGGTCCTCGCTCGCCGGCCTTGAGGGAATGGTCGGTGTCGTACAGCCGCGCGCCCTGCGCTGTGGTGAGGTGCTCACCCTGCTGGCCGCGGGCGGTGTCCGGGCCTTCGACGGGGTGCCCGGTCGCGGTGCCCAGCACCGGAGCCCGCTGATCGGGCTTGGGGGGCGACGGCTCGGTGGGTTCGGTGGGTTCGGTGAGCGTCGGGGTACCGGAGCCCGGACTTCCGGGAATGTGCGGGTTCTTCTTTGGCACGGCGTAGCTCCTCCTGGAAAATCCGTGGGATTCGGCGCATCGTTGCTGAACGGTCCGCTCATGTCTGAGTGCCCACACGTTCGCGAAACAAATCAGGATGGGCGCCGCACCAAACCCTCCCCTGTAGCGAGATGCGGTTTCGTGTTCGCGTCCCAGGGCATAGCTGTAGCAGAAGTCAACGACAATCGACGCGAGAATCCGGCGTACTGCTGCGTCGGGACGGAGTGATCATGAGTACCGAACCAGGAAAGCAACTGCACGAGGAACCACAGTCCGAACGCGGCCCGAAGGGCTCACGCGACGCGGGCCCCGCCCAGGCCGGAACAAACCAGGCCGGCCGCGAGCAGGGGTCCCTGGATCAGGAGGAAGTCACCTCCACTGGGGAGCCGGGCAGCAACCCTGCGCCTGCCGGCGGCTCGTTGCCTCCCAAGGATGCAGAGCCGGCGATACCGCCGTACGAGGGCCGAACCACCAGCACGCAGGAAGGACGCCCGGAGCACGACGACCACGTCGATGCCGGCGAAATGCAGTCACCGAAACCGGAGGACACCCCGCGCGGCGCGGTGGCCTCGCCCGCCGAGGAGAAGCCCGCCGCGGAAGCCCCCGAGTCCGAGGGCAGCGACCCCGGAGTGGGCCCCGCGCATCAGGCAGGCGTCGGCAAGGCCGAAGACAAGAAATAAGTCCACTGTGCCGGTGGCGTCGCAGGAGAACGCGTTCTTGACGACAACACGTCAGCATTGGTGGCTCGCCGGCAATACATGTGACGAGCGTGCTCGTCGTGCGGCGGTACGAACGACGCCGCGCTTTGCTCCGGGACCCCATCGGAGAGGCCACAGCCACGGTGACGGAGCCGTATTCGATCGACGTCGCGTAGGCGTTTCGTACGGGCGGCGACGTCCGCTGAGGAAGGCCACACGTTTACCTGCATCCCCCGTCGGGCATCCGGAACGCACATCGACCGACGAGAGGTGTGGTTCCCAGTGCGCGCAGTCACCTGGCAAGGCAAACGGAAGGTCAGCGTCGATACCGTCGCCGATCCGAAGATCGAACAACCGACGGACGCCGTCATCAAGGTCACCACGACCAACATCTGCGGGTCCGACCTCCACCTGTACGAAACCCTCGGCCCGTTCATGACAGAGGGGGACGTTCTCGGCCACGAACCGATGGGAATCGTCGAAGAAGTCGGCGCGGAGGCGGGTGACCTGAAGGTCGGCGACCGCGTGGTGATCCCGTTCCAAATCTCGTGCGGCACCTGTTTCATGTGCAACCTGAAGCTGTACACGCAGTGTGAGACGACGCAGGTCCGCGACCAGGGGATGGGAGCGGCGTTGTTCGGCTTCTCGAAGCTCTACGGCCAGGTTCCGGGAGGACAGGCCGAGTACCTCCGCGTCCCCCAAGCCCAGTTCACCCACATGAAAGTTCCCGAGGGGCCGCCGGATTCCCGATTCGTCTATCTGTCCGATGTGTTGCCCACGGCCTGGCAGTCGGTGGAGTACGCCGCTGTCCCCGCGGGCGGGTCGGTCACCGTACTCGGGCTCGGCCCGATCGGAGACATGGCGGCACGCATCGCTCATCACAAGGGCGCACGGGTCATCGCGGTCGACAACGTCCCTGAACGCCTCGCTCGCGCCAAGGCCCGGGGGATCGAAACTCTCGACCTCGACGAGCACGGCAGCGATCTCGCCGACGTGATCCGCGACGCGACTGACGGCCGGGGCACCGACTCGGTGATCGACGCGGTCGGCATGGAGGCGCATGGATCACCGATCGGCAAGCTCGCCCAGCAGATCGTCGGGTACCTTCCGGACGCGGTCGCGGCGCCGCTCATGCAGAGGGCCGGAGTCGACCGTCTCGGTGCACTGTATTCGGCGATCGACATCGTTCGCCGCGGAGGAACCATTTCCATCATCGGGGTCTACGGCGGCATGGCCGACCCGATCCCCATGCTCACCCTGTTCGACAAGCAGATCCAGCTGCGCATGGGCCAGGCCAACATCAAGAGGTGGGTGGACGACATCATGCCGCTTCTCGGCGACGACGATCCCCTCGGCGTCGACACCTTCGCCACTCACACACTCCCCCTGGAACAGGCGCCTCACGCCTACGAGATCTTCCAGAAGAAGCAAGACGGGGCGGTCAAGATCCAGCTCACACCGTGAAGCCGGACTCGTACCGGTCACCCTCACTGGCGGAATGGAGAAACAAAGAGGGCGTCTCATGCACGTCGAGCACATCTCGGCGCCGCGGCACCCCTCGATGCAACGAGTGGTTCGCCATCCGCGATTCAGTGGGTCATTCGCCCAGAAGCGGAATAGGTACCGAGATCGACCGGACCCGGCGATCCATTCGGCGAAACCGCGCGGGTGAGCTTGCCCGGCTTCGCGAGCAGCCGGGGCGAAACGATGATCGCGACACTGTACGCGGCGGTCAGGACGCCGAGGACTCGGCCATGCTGGCATGGTCCGGGGTCCCGCGGATCGCGCCTGCAACCGGCCGAGGGCCGTGATGTCGTCGGATACTCTGTTAGCTCTTGGTGGGATCGTGACCCCAATTCATGAGTGAGTACCGCCACTTGCTGTTCTCGATGTTGCCGGTGGGTCGCTGCGCGAGATGACGGTGGGCGTAGCCGACGACCTTACGCATGTGGGCGTAGTCGTTATCGGTCAGATCCGCCTTCTTCATTCCTAGGATGTCGACGATGCGTCGACCGCTGGCGTGCCCAGTCGATTCGCCGCCGTCGTCGGCCTTCTGCCCCGCGGACTTCGACTCATCAGTGTCGAGCCACCGCCGCAGCTCGGTGGCCGTCATGTTGACGGTGTCGTCGAATTGCGTCTGAATCTCATCGTTGTTTTCGGCCATGGTGTCTCGCTATCAGGAGGACGCAGGTGCGTACGGGAAGCCGAGTACCCCGCCTCACCCGATCGACACCTGCGGGGAAGAAGTGGGCGTCCCCAGCGAACGCGCACGTGTGTCAACGCGACAGCAACCGGATGACCGCGCGTTCGACGACCGCTCGTTCGGCGTCCTCGGAGCGCGAGCGCCGCGCGCGGTCTACCGCGGATGCGATGGTGTAATCCGACTCGTACGCGGTGACCACTCGGGGGTCCACATACGACGCGCGGGCAACAGCGGGCGTGTTGCCCAGCACCTCACCGACCTCACGCATCACCTCAGCCTCGGCGCGGGATCGCGCCCGTTTCGACGAGACGGGACCGACATCGGCGAACGCGACGGCGGCGATGACGGTGGCATGCCAGGTACGAAGATCTTTCGCGGTGTACTCGTCGCCGGCGACTTCCTTGAAACGGGTATTGATGTCATCGGCGTGCACCTCCGCCCAACCGCTGTCGGTGCGGTACACGAGGAGCCGGTCGGTGTCGGCGTCGCTGCGCAACAGGGACCGGACCGCTGTCGCGAGGGACGCGTCCTCGATGGCGAGGACGCGCTGCACGCCACTCTTGGCGGGGAAGTCCAGCCGTATCTCACCACGGTGGACGTCGACATGTTCGCGCAGCAGGGTGGAGACGCCGCGGGAGCCGTGGTCCTCGGCGTACGCCTCGCCCCCGATTCGCAGCACCCCACGATCGAGCAGGCGTAACGCGACGGCCTCGACCCTGTCTCGACCGCGGCCCCGGCGGCACAGGTCCTTGTCGACCCGTTCTCGCCACTCCGGCAGGCGTGCGGCCATCGCGAGTACGCGATCGAATTTTTCTTCATCGCGTTCGTGACGCCACTGATCGTGGTAGAGGTACTGGCGTCGACCGGCGGCGTCGACCCCGACGGCCTGGATGTGCCCGTTCGAATGAGGACTGATCCACACCTTCCGCCACGCCGGCGGGATGACGAGCGCCTCGATGCGTGCTCGGTCGCCGGAGGACACGCGACCGTCGCCGCCCTGGACCTCGTAGGAGAATCCGTTGCCGCGCCGACGTCGGCGTATGCCCGGGGTGTTCGGATCGCTGTGCCGCAACCTCACTCGGTCCCCTCTCGCGCATGCTGTCTCCGCTTCACCCGAGTACCCCAACCCGGGAGGCGCATGCGCACGTTCCTCCCTACGCGATGGAAAGGCACCCCTCACGCAAAGATGCGCACGCTGGGGAGACCCGCAGTCTGCCGCGTTGTCGCGAACGTTTGCTGGACGACTTCTCCAGCGCGCCGCGAAGGGGGTGTGGAATCCCGCGACTCCGTTCCAGCGCCGTGGCATCAACCGTCAACGGAGGGCTCGAGTCCTTTGTGCGCGCGGCAGCGACGGAATTGCCGCGGGGCATCCCCATCAACGCCGAGTGGCAGCAGTTCTCGGCGTGCCGCGGTTCGAATACCGAGTTGTTCTTCCCGCAAGACGTTGAAGCGCAACATGTTCGGGTGAGGCGTGAATGATCCGCGAAGCAGCTGTGTGACGCCGGCCCGATGGCGCGTCACTGCGCAGACTACGCATTGGTGGCCAAGGAGCGGCACGGTATCTGGGGTGGTATGACCGCTCAGGAACGGCGAAAGGAGCGCCGCGCGCGTTTCGCGGTGCCACGGAATTTTCGGTCGGTCTCGCTCTGATCGGCCGGTCGGGGCATTGTTGTATCCAGGGCATCGGCAACGAGGAGGATGTATGCCGGAACACCGTGACGCTGCTCTCCTGCCAGTGGCCACCACCACACGTCGCGACGGTGTGATCGCGCAGATCAAACGCGCCATCGTGCTCGGTTCGCTGCAGCCCGGGGAGAAGCTCACCGAGGCGCGACTCTCCTCCGAATTGAACGTGAGTCGTCCGACCGTCCGGGAGGCGCTGAGTCAGCTGGCCCAGGAGGGCCTGCTCGTCCAGGAGCCCTATCGGGGTTTGCGGGTGGCCTCGCTCGACGATGCGGCACTGCTCGATATCGCGGAAACGCGGATGGCGCTCGACATGCAGGCGGTGTCGGCGATCTTGGCCGATGCGTCCGGGCATCGGATGGAACTCGTCCTGCAGGCGTGGCGCGACTTCGAAGCCCGCGCATTCGATCCCGATCCGCTCGTCTATCACGAGGCCCACCTGACGTTTCATCGGAGTATCTGGGCAGCGTCGGAAAATTTCCTGCTGATGCGGCTGTGGCCGGTCACCGAAGCGCACATCACCATCGCGCTGCTGCACGACCAGTACACGCGCGCCGATCCCACGCGCGCCCACGCGGTGCATGCCGCCTTGATCGAGGCTTTCGAGACCCGTGACCTGGAGCAGATTCGTGCCGCCTTCACGGTGCACACGATCGGCAGTGCGCGCGAATTGGTCGCTCTGCTGGCCGCGCGTCGCGCCGCGACCTGACTGCCTCGATGTCGCGCCCGGGGATGGCCCGGATCATGCCCGAAAGACGTACCCGATCCCCCGGACAGTGTGGATCATTCGAGCGGCTCCGGTGGCCTCCAGCTTGCCGCGCAGCGAACTGATGCACACGTTCAGCACGTTCGACCGTGCTGCCATCGACGCCGGCACCGCCCAGATGGTGCGGACGAGGTCTTCGCGGGAAACGACGCACCCGGCCTTGTTGGCGAGGACGACCAGGACATCGAATTCCTGTCGGCTCACCTCGACCCAGTGGCCGTGGGAGTGCACCGTTCTCCCGATCAGGCTGATGGTCATCGCGGGAAAGACGAGGTCCTCGATCGGTGTCCAGCGCACACGACGGAGGACGGCACGGAACCGTGCTGCGAGTTCGGGCACGGTGCAGGGCATCACCACGTGATCGTCGGCGCCGGCATCGAGGATGGCGATGCGGTCGGCGCTGGACGCCGTGCTGCTGATGACACAGATTCCGGCACCGATTCCGTCGAGTCGCTGCCGTTGCACCATGGACGTGATCTCGTCCCCCTCGCGTTGAAAATAGGCGATCAGATCGGGGCGCAGCGCGTCGAGCCTGCCAGGAGTCAGGTCGCGACGGTCGGTGCAGGACACTCGAAGACCGTGGGCGCCGAGCTTGCTCAGCAGGGTCGGCGACCCGAGGCCCACCAGCAGGACCGAGGGTTGTGTGAGCTCATCTGACGCGAGGCAGGTCACGGATCCGATCCTCTTCGGGAAGCGCCAACGGCGATGACATCTGCAACGGCATGCTGCGACACATCTCGCGAAGAAGGTCTCGGCACAGCACCGCCCAGGAAGGTGAGAAAGGCTCAACTGCGGTCACGTTCATCTCTACGAACTCCGGATTGCTCGGGGGCGCCGGTGGCTGCCCTGGGGACGGTCTCGTTCGTCGGGGACACTTCCCGGCTTCATCGTGACCTCGATTACATCCCACTCTTGCCGTTTTTGGCAAGTTTCACTTACCATTAATGGGTCACTTGCTCCCCAGGAGGTATCCATGTCAGAAGATCTCGAGGGCGTCTACTCGGCGGTCGCCACTCCATTCACCCAGGATCAGCAGCTCGACGAGGCCGGTCTGCGCCGGTTGGTCGACCGCACCATCGAATCCGGGATTCACGGGCTCGTTCCGCTGGGGTCGACGGGCGAATTCTTCGCCCTGAGCCGCGGCGAACGCGAATGCGCGCTGGAGGTGGTGCTCGAGCAGACCGCAGGGCGGGTGCCGGTGGTACCGCACACCGGGGCGACCAGCACCGCCGAGGCGATCGTGCTGTCCCGGCACGCGGAGAAGGCGGGTGCGACCGCGCTGATGCTGGTGGCGCCGTACTACGAGCCGTTCAGCATCGACGAGGTCAAGAGCTACTACAAGGACGTCGCCGGATCGGTGTCGATCCCCGTGATGGCCTACAACCTGCCGGCGGCGACGGGGGTGAACCTGACCCCGCAGATCCTCGGTGAGCTGATCGACGAGGTGCCCAACGTCAAATACGTCAAGGACACCAGCGGTGACTTCACCGCCGCGGCGCAGCTCATCCACGAGTTCGGGGAGAAGGTCTCGGTGTTCGTGGGCTGGGACACTCTCTTCTACGCGGCCCTGCTCGAGGGTGCCGCCGGTTCGGTCATCGGTGCGGCGAACGTGGTGCCGCGTCAGCTGGTCGATGTGTACGACGCCATCGCGGCGAGCGACCTCGCGCTGGCCCGCACGCTGTGGGCCAAGCTGTTCCCGGTGATGAGCACCCTCGTCAGCGGTGGATACACCGCGGCCGTCAAGGCCGGGATGGAGCTGGTCGGTCACCCCGCCGGCCCGCAGCGGGCGCCCGGTGCCGCACTGACCGGCCCGCGCCTCCGCGAGCTCGAAAAGGCCCTCGCGGCACTGTAACGGGGACGCACTGCCCCGACATATCGACGATCGCCGGCTCCGACACGGGGCCGGCGATCATCGTTGTGGGCGGGCTTTTTTCGACTCGGGGAGTCGCATCGGCCACACCGGAACGGCAGATGACGGGCGGTCCTGGGCCGGGGTTCCCCCGGGGTGTGGCGGATGCAGCGCCGGTCTGTTCTCCTGTGTTCACCGCGGTGGTGCGCACTGATGCAC
>NZ_JBHUSF010000383.1:0-7707 GCF_042673295.1 Rhodococcus sp. NPDC057014 | reverse complement strand
GACCGCACCGCGGTCCGTGTCGACCTCGGCGCCGCACCGCTCACGAGCGCGTTCGCCGGTGCCGCCGACGTGGAACTCGGCGACGCGGTGACCCTCGCCACCGAGTCCGCGGCCCGGTCCGAGAGCGTGCGGGCGATCGCGGTGGACGGCACCGCATTTCACGACGCCGGTGCCTCCGACGCCGAGGAACTCGGCGCGTCGATCGCGGCGGGGCTCGAGTACTTGCGGGTGCTCACCGCGAGCGGGCTGACCATCGGGCAGGCGCTCGGGCAGCTCGGCTTCCGGTTCTCGGCCACCGACGACCAGTTCCAGACCATCGCCAAGTTCCGTGCCGCGCGGCTGGTGTGGGCGCGGATCGCCCAGGTGTGCGGCGCCTCCGACTTCGGCGGCGCCCCGCAGCACGCCGTCACCTCCGCCGCCATGATGGCGCAGCGCGACCCGTGGGTGAACATGCTCCGCACCACCCTCGCCGCGTTCGGTGCCGGCGTCGGCGGCGCGGACGCCGTCACGGTGCTGCCGTTCGATTCCGCGCTGCCCGCCGGGGCGCTGGGGGTGTCGAAGACCTTCGCCGCGCGCATCGCCCGCAACACCCAGCTGCTGCTGCTCGAGGAGTCGCACCTCGGCCGGGTGCTCGACCCGGCGGCCGGGTCCTGGTACGTCGAGGACCTCACCCAGCAGGTCGCGGCGAAGGCGTGGGAGTTCTTCCAGCAGATCGAGGCGGCCGGCGGCTACCTCGCCGCACTCGACGCCGGCCTGATCGGTGAACGGATCGCCTCCACTCGCGCGCAACGTGATTCGGACATCGCGCACCGCAAGACCACCGTCACCGGCGTCAACGAGTTCCCGAACCTCGGTGAGGCTCCGCTGCCCGCGGGCGCCGCCGGCGCCGGCCGGGTCGCCCGGTACGCCGCCGCGTTCGAGGCGCTGCGGGACCGCTCCGACGCCTACCTGGCGGCCCACGGTGCGCGCCCCACCGTGTTCCTGGTCCCGCTCGGACCCGTCGCCGAGCACAACGTGCGGACCACGTTCAGCGCGAACCTGCTGGCGTCGGGCGGCATCGAGGCCCTCAACCCGGGCCCCCTCGCGGTCGGTGACGGCAGCATCGCCGCCGCCGCGCAGGATTCCGGCGCCGGCATCGCCGTGATCTGCGGCACCGACAAGCGGTACGCCGCCGAGGCCACGGCCGCGGTGGAGGAACTGCGCGCCGCCGGAATCGGCACCGTGCTGCTCGCCGGCCCGGAGAAGGTCGTCGCCGACGCGGACGGCGCCGCCCGGCCCGACGGATTCGTCACCGCCCGCATCGACGCAGTCTCGGTCCTGTCCGGCCTGCTCGACACCATCGAGAGCCCGAGCGACTCCTCGGGCGACACAGGGAGCAAGAAGTGACTACTCGCGAGGTCAAGCACGCGATCGGCAGCTTCGCCGAAGTGCCACTGGAGGATCCGCAGTCTCCGCAGCCGTCCGCTCCGACCCCGGAGCAGACCGAGGAGCTGATCGCGTCCGCCGCGGCGGCGAACCACTACAGCCCGGAACAGGTGGTGTGGTCCACCCCCGAGGGCATCGACGTCAAACCGGTCTACACCAAGGCCGACCGGGACGCCGCCGAGGCCGAGGGCTACCCGGTCGGCAGTTTCCCGGGCGCCGCGCCGTTCGTGCGCGGGCCGTACCCCACCATGTACGTGAACCAGCCGTGGACGATCCGCCAGTACGCGGGCTTCTCCACCGCCGCCGAATCCAACGCCTTCTACCGCCGCAACCTCGCGGCCGGGCAGAAGGGTCTGTCGGTGGCGTTCGACCTGGCGACGCACCGCGGCTACGACTCCGACCACCCGCGGGTGCAGGGCGACGTCGGTATGGCCGGGGTGGCGATCGACTCGATCCTGGACATGCGTCAGCTGTTCGACCACATCCCGCTCGACAGTGTCAGCGTGTCGATGACCATGAACGGTGCGGTGCTGCCGATCCTCGCGCTGTACGTCGTGGCCGCCGAGGAGCAGGGTGTCGCCCCGGAGCAGCTGGCCGGAACCATTCAGAACGACATTCTGAAGGAGTTCATGGTCCGCAACACCTACATCTACCCGCCGAAGCCGTCGATGCGGATCATCTCCGACATCTTCGCGTACACCAGCGCGAAGATGCCGAAGTTCAACTCGATCTCCATCTCCGGCTACCACATTCAGGAGGCCGGGGCCACCGCCGACCTGGAGTTGGCGTACACTCTCGCCGACGGTGTCGAATACATCCGCGCCGGTCTCGACGCGGGCATGGAGATCGACAAGTTCGCGCCGCGGCTGTCGTTCTTCTGGGCGATCGGCATGAACTTCTTCATGGAGGTCGCGAAGCTGCGGGCCGGCCGCCTGCTGTGGAGTGAGCTGGTCGCGAAGTTCGAACCGAAGTCCGCGAAATCGCTGTCGCTGCGCACCCACTCGCAGACGTCGGGCTGGTCGCTGACCGCGCAGGACGTGTACAACAACGTGGCCCGCACGTGTGTCGAGGCGATGGCGGCGACGCAGGGGCACACCCAGTCGCTGCACACCAACGCACTCGACGAGGCCCTCGCCCTGCCGACGGACTTCTCCGCCCGCATCGCCCGCAACACCCAGCTGCTGCTGCAGCAGGAGTCGGGGACCGTCCGGCCCATCGACCCGTGGGGCGGTTCGCATTACGTGGAGTGGCTCACCCACCAGCTGGCCAACCGGGCGCGCGCACACATCGCCGAGGTCGAAGAGGCCGGCGGCATGGCGCAGGCGATCAGCGAGGGCATCCCGAAGCTGCGCATCGAGGAGGCCGCGGCCCGCACCCAGGCCCGCATCGACTCCGGTCGGCAGCCGCTGATCGGCGTCAACAAGTACGTGCCGGACGAGGCCGACGAGATCGAGGTCCTCAAGGTCGAGAACTCGCGGGTCCGCAAGGAACAGCTCGAGAAGCTGGACCGGCTGCGCGCCGACCGGGACTCGGGAGCCGTCGAGGCGGCGCTCGCGGAACTGAGCCGCGCCGCGGCCGCCACCGAGGGCGGCATGGAGAACAACCTGCTGGCGCTGGCGATCGACGCGGCCCGGGCGAAGGCCACGGTCGGGGAGATCTCCGAGGCGCTGGAGAAGGTGTACGGGCGTCACCAGGCCGAGATCCGCACCATCAGCGGGGTGTACCGGGACGAGGCCGGGAAGGTCGACAACATCAACAAGGCAACCGAACTCGTCGAGAAGTTCGCCGAGGAGGAGGGCCGGCGTCCCCGTGTCCTCATCGCGAAGATGGGGCAGGACGGTCACGACCGCGGCCAGAAGGTGATCGCCACGGCCTTCGCGGACATCGGATTCGACGTGGACGTCGGACCGCTGTTCCAGACCCCGGAAGAGGTCGCCAACCAGGCGGCCGACAACGACGTCCACGTGGTCGGTGTGTCGTCGTTGGCCGCAGGTCACCTCACGCTGGTGCCTGCGCTCCGGGAAGCACTCGCGGCGGTGGGACGTCCCGACATCATGATCGTGGTCGGTGGCGTCATCCCGCCCGGCGACTTCGCCGAACTGTACGAGGCCGGTGCCGCGGCGATCTTCCCGCCGGGGACGGTCATCGCGGACGCCGCCAGCGGTCTGCTCGAGAAGCTGGCCGCGCAGCTCGGCCACGACCTGACGGGCACCCCGGAATAGCATGGGGCGCCCTCCAGTCGACATCGATGCCCTCGCCCAGGCCGTGCGCGCCAATCAGCGCGCCGGCCTGGCGAAGGCCATCACCCTGGTCGAGTCCACCCGCACCGATCACCGGGAGGCGGCGCAGCGGCTGCTGCTCGAACTGCTGCCGGAGTCGGGGAAGGCGCACCGGGTCGGGATCACCGGGGTGCCCGGCGTCGGGAAGTCCACGTTCATCGACGCGCTCGGGATGCACCTGATCGGGCAGGGGCACCGGGTGGCGGTCCTGGCCGTCGACCCGTCGTCGACGCGCACCGGCGGGTCGATCCTGGGTGACAAGACACGGATGGCGCGGCTGACCGTCGAGAAGGACGCCTACATCCGGCCGTCCCCGACGTCGGGGACCCTCGGCGGGGTCGCGAAGGCGACCCGCGAGACGATCGTGCTGCTCGAGGCCGCCGGTTTCGATGTGATCCTCGTCGAGACGGTCGGTGTCGGGCAGTCCGAGGTGACGGTCGCGAACATGGTGGACTGCTTCTGCTTCCTCACCCTGGCCCGCACCGGCGACCAGTTGCAGGGCATCAAGAAGGGGGTCCTCGAACTCGCCGACCTCGTCGCCGTGAACAAGGCGGACGGCAAGCACGAGCGGGAGGCGAAGGGCGCCGCCCGGGAACTCGCCGGGGCGCTGCGTCTGATCTACCCGCACGACGCCGTGTGGACGCCGCCGGTGATCACGATGAGCGGTCTCGAGGGTGTCGGTCTCGAGGACTTCTGGAACACCGTCTGCAAGCACCGGGAGGTGCTGACCGCGGCGGGGCAGTTCGAGGAGAACCGGCGCCGCCAGCAGGTGGACTGGACGTGGACGATGGTCAACGACCAATTGCTGCGCCGCCTCGCGTCGAACACGAGGGTCAAGGCGATCCGCGGCGACGTCGAACAGCGGGTGCGGGACGGTTCCCTGACGGCGGCGCTGGCCGCCGCCGAGATCCTCGACGCGTTCGACGGTGCGGACGCGTCAGCCGACTGATTTCGCGAAGCGCCCGACCCTGTCGACGAGATCGTCGAAGAACGCGGCCGGGTCGGTGCTCACCGCGACGTCGACGTTGGGTTCCCGGTTCCAGTGCCCCACCCAGTCGGCGACCGTGGTGCCCCGGGTGAGCCGGCCGTGCAGTTCGACGTCGACGGTCGCCGGCCGGGTCCGTGCGATCGCCGGGTTCAACGCCACCGCCGCCGCGAACGGGTCGTGCATGTGCGCAAGGAACCCCTGGTCGTGTGTGCGGTGGAAGTCCATGTAGAACCGGATGGCGTCGGACAGGTGCCGGATCACCGCGTTGCTCGCGGTCGAACGCACGTGCGGGCCGTCGTCGGGGGAGATGATCTCGGCGGGGGTGCTGCCCGCCGCCTCCGCCAGCCGCCGCACGTGGTCCGGTGTCATCTCGATCGTCTCGGTGACGTCCAGCCCGCACAGGATGGGACGGCTGCCCTCCGGCAGACCGGAGAAGGCGTCGAACACCTCCTTGGCCGCCTCCGGATCCACCGACACGTTCCATTCACTGGTGGGGGTGGTGTTGCCGGGGTGGTTGAACGCCCCGCCCATCACGACCAGGCGCCGCAGCAGCCGGGGCAGTTCCGGTTCCTCGCGGATCGCGAGGGCCAGGTTCGTCAGCGGCCCGGTCACCAGCCCCGTCAGTTCCCCGGGAGCGTCCCGGACCAGGTCCACCCACAGGGTGGTCGCGTCCCGCGCGGACAGCGACCGTCCGGACGCGGGGAGGACGGCGTAGCCGATGCCCTGCGGGCCGTGTGTGTCCTCGGTGGTGCGCAGCGGGCAGTACAGCGGCACCCGGGCGCCGAGCGCCACCTCGACGTCCGGTGCCCCGCACAGTTCGAGCCAGTTCAGGTTGTTCGCCGCGACCTGCTCGACGGGCACGTTGCCGGCGGTGCTGGCGATGCCGGCGATCTCGGCCTCCGGGCTGGCCAGCAGGTACAGCAGGGCGAGGGAGTCGTCGATGCCGGTGTCGACGTCGACGATCAGCCGCTGCCTGCTCACACCGTCACCACCGTCGGCCGGTGGTGCACGGGGAACGCGACCGACCGGGCGATGAAGCACTTCGCGTGCGCCCGGGCGTGCAGCGACTCGGCGCGCGCGGCCATCGCCGCCTCCGTGACGGTGACCGTGGGATGCAGCACCACCTCGGTGAATTCGCCTGCCCCGTCCGGGTGTTCGACCATCGTGCCCGTCGGGTGGTCCCGGTAGTCGACGACGACCACACCGGCCGCGGCGGCCAGGCCCAGATACCAGAGCATGTGGCACTGCGACAGCGACGCGACGAGCAGTTCCTCCGGATTCCAGCGGGCGGCGTCGCCGCGGAACGACGGGTCCGCGCTGCCCGGCAGATCGGGTTTCCCGGCCGCCGCGATCACGTGGTCCCGGTCGTAGGTGTCCGGGCCCGACGTTCCCGCGCCGCGGTTGCCGGTCCAGCTGACCGTCAGCGTGTAGTCGTGTGTGCTCACCAGACCATTCTTCACGGCCCCGCGATGAGTTTCGCCGGCGGGCACGGTCTGCCTTCGTAGAGCACGACACGGCGACCGGAGGAGACGGACATGGCACGGGACACGGCACCGGACTGGGTCGCCGGGGAGCGGCGCGACCTGGCGTCGATGCTGGCGGGACTGACGCCGGAGCAATGGGACGCGCCCTCGCTGTGCGCGGGGTGGCGCACGAGGGAGGTGATCGCGCACATCACCATGCCGTACCGCCTGTCGACGCCGCGGATCCTGCTGAAGATGGTGAAGGCGCGCGGCAACTTCAACCGGATGTCGGACGCGCAAGCCCGCGAGGACGCACGGACCCTGACCGCCGACGCGCTGCTGCACACGCTGGAGGAGAACGTCGCGCACTCGTGGACGCCGCCGGGCGGCGGCTTCGAGGGGGCACTGTCCCACGACGTGATCCACGGTCTCGACGTGTCGGTGGCGCTCGGCCTGGGCAGGAGAGTCCCGGACGACCGCCTCGACCGGGTCCTCGGCGGCGTCGGCCCGAAGCACGTGAAGTACTTCGGCATCGACCTGACGGGAGTGCAGCTGACCGCGGACGATCGCCCCTGGACCTTCGGTGCGGGTGCGCCGCTGCGCGGTTCCGCCCAGGACCTGCTCCTCGTGCTGTGCGGTCGCAAGCTGCCGCCGGGACATCTGAGCGGGGAACCGAGCGCACGGTTCACGGCGACGGGATGAGCCCGGGCCAGGCGGGGGCGTCGCCGCACCAGGGCCGGGCAGGGAACGGGTAGTCGTCGAATTCGGCCAGGGCGGGGCGGGCCGTCACCAGGTCGCCGTGCACGGTGAGGCAGCGCGGTCCGGGCACCGGGGGCGGCGGCGGATCTTCGGATCGGCCGTCCGCGGTCAGCAGCCACGCCGCGGTGCGGGCCAGGGACACGTCGACGGACCGGCCGCGCCCGTCGGTGTACCCGGTCGCGAGGGCGTCGACGATGCCGGCGGCGAGCAGATACCCGGTCGCGTGATCGAGTGCCTGCGCGGGCAGCGCGCCCGGAATGTCGCCGCCGCCCTCGATCGTCGCGATCCCCGACGCCGCCTGGACGATGCTGTCGAATCCCCGCCGGTCCGCCCAGGGACCGGAGCCGCCCCACGCGCACACCCGCCCCCGCACCAGATGCGGTGGGGCGTGGTCGAACAGCCCGTCCAGCGCGCCCGGACGGTAACCGGTGACGACCACGTCCGCCTCGGCGAGCAGGCGGTCCCACACCGCGCGACCGGCCGCGGACCGCACGTCGAGCAGCGCGGACCACTTGCCCTGCCCGGTGTCGCGGTGCTGCACGACGATCTCGGGGAGCGACGGCGGATCGATCCGCAGCACCTCCGCGCCGAGCAGCGCCAGTGTGCGGGTGGCGACGGGACCGGCGATCACCCGGGTCAGGTCGAGAACCCGCACCCCCGCCAACGGTCCCGCGCCGGAAGCCCGGCGGACCCGCTGCCCGGCGGCGTGCACCACGGTGGTCACGAGGTCGCCGGACGCGGCGGCGGCCCCTTGCGGGCTCGCCGCCCACTCCGCGGCCGTCCGCACCCGCAC
>NZ_JBHUSF010000382.1:0-7726 GCF_042673295.1 Rhodococcus sp. NPDC057014 | reverse complement strand
GGGCCGCACATCGTGAACTCTTCGATTGAACGCGAAATGGTGCGCGATACTGGGATTGAACCAGTGACCTCTTCCGTGTCAGGGAAGCGCTCTCCCGCTGAGCTAATCGCGCGGGACGGAATAAAGAGAGCGGACGACGGGATTCGAACCCGCGACCCCAACCTTGGCAAGGTTGTGCGCTACCAGCTGCGCCACGTCCGCATTCGTGAAGGCCCCTTCCGGGGCCGACACTGTCGAGCAAGTCAAACATCTATCAGTCGAGCATCTATCTCGGTGCGCGATACTGGGATTGAACCAGTGACCTCTTCCGTGTCAGGGAAGCGCTCTCCCGCTGAGCTAATCGCGCGAGGTGGAGACGGGAATCGAACCCGTGTGCACGGCTTTGCAGGCCGTTGCCTCACCACTCGGCCACTCCACCGTGAAGGTTGAGTCCAACCTCTCGAGCGGACGACGGGATTCGAACCCGCGACCCCAACCTTGGCAAGGTTGTGCGCTACCAGCTGCGCCACGTCCGCATGCACCGTGTAACTCGCGGAGAATGTTCTCCGTGGTGCGGTTGAGAACATTAGCGGACCATCCGCGATAGTTACAAATCTGCAGGTCAAGGCATCAGACGGTGAACGGGGCGTGAACGGGACGGGGTCGCGGGCGTGCCGCGGGCAGGGATCGGCGCGCATCCCACCCGAATCCCATCGGGGTGATTTTCGTTCGGCCGCTCGGTCTGTTAATGTTCCAACTCGTTCGAGCGCGAGTGTTTGCGCGTCTCGGTCCCGTGGCTCAGTGGAAGAGCGTCCCGTTCACACCGGGGAGGTCGCTGGTTCGATCCCAGCCGGGACCACCGAAAGAAGAGGCCGTTTCCGAAATCGGAGACGGCCTCTTCTTTTTCGTGTGCGCACCGGAAAATCGGTTGTTGCCGCTCTCCGGTGCGACGGACAATGAACTGAGCCGGCCGAAAATTCCCGGGTGATCCGCTACCGAAGGACTGAAGTCCCATGTTCCCCGTGAGGCTGGAAGGCACCACCGCGCCGACATTGATGTGGGCCGAGGAGCAGACCATCGAGCAGGCTGCGTTGCAGCAGCTGCGGAACATGGCCGACCTGCCGTGGGTGCACGGGGTGCGCGTCATGCCCGACGTCCATGTGGGCAAGGGCGCGACGGTCGGTTCCGTCATCGCGATGCGGGAGGCGGTCGCCCCCGCGGCGGTCGGCGTCGACATCGGCTGCGGGATGACGGCGGTCCGCACCGATGTGACCGCGGGCGACCTGCCCGACAGCCTGCGGTCGATGAGGTCGCACATCGAGCGGGCGGTGCCCGTCGGGTTCGCGATGCACGAGCATTCGGTGAACGTCGGCGCCCTGGGTGCTGATGCCGGGGGAGTGACGAAGGGGTGGCACCGCTTCTGGCGGGAGTTCGGCGAACTGCATTCCGGTGTGCAGTCCCGGGAATCGCGGGCGATGAAGCAGATCGGCACACTCGGCGGCGGCAACCACTTCATCGAGGTGTGCCTGTCGGACGCCGACGAGGTCTGGCTGATGCTGCACTCCGGGTCACGCAACATCGGCAAGGAACTGGCGGAGCGGCACATCGCGGTGGCGCGGGCCCTGCCGCACAACCAGCGGCTCGTCGATCGCGATCTCGCGGTGTTCCTCGCGGGCAGCACGGAGATGGACGCGTACCGCCACGACCTGACGTGGGCGCAGGAGTACGCCGCCCGCAACCGCGCCGTCATGCTCACGTTGGTGATGCAGGCCTTCCGGCAGTCCCTGCCCGGCAGGACGGTGCGATTCGACGAGCCGATCTCCTGCCACCACAACTATGTGTCGGAGGAGATCGTCGACGGCGAGCCGATGCTCGTCACGCGTAAGGGCGCCATCCGGGCGGGCCGGGGTGATCTCGGCCTCATCCCCGGGTCGATGGGCACCGGGTCCTACGTGGTGCGGGGCCTGGGCTCCGAGTTGTCGTTCAATTCGGCGTCGCACGGGGCGGGACGGACGATGAGCCGCACCAAGGCGAAGCAGCGGTTCACCGTCGACGACCTCGTGCGGCAGACGTCCGGCGTCGAATCGCGCAAGGACGCCGGCGTGATCGACGAGATCCCCGGCGCCTACAAGGACATCGAGCAGGTGATCGACGCGCAGGCCGATCTCGTCGAGGTCGTGGCCCACCTGCGGCAGGTCGTCTGTGTGAAGGGGTGACCGCAGGTCGCGGTCGGTAGGGTGGACTGGTGACCAGCAGAGAAGCCCGACCGGGTCCCGCGCCCGAGAACAGGGACGTCGACGACTCGGACCTGTCCCCGTTCCAGGAAGCGGAGAGCCGCTGGCGCCGGTGGCGCGCACACGTCGCCGCGCGCCCGAGCCTCAACCTGGCGTACCGCATCGGGGTGGGGGTGATCGGCGCTCTCGTGCTCGCAGCCGGGATCGTTGCGATCCCGTATCCCGGCCCCGGTTGGCTGATCGTGTTCGCGGGGCTCGGAATCCTCGCGTCCGAGTTCGCGTGGGCCCACCGGTTGCTGCACTACGCGCGGCAGCGTTACGACAAGTTCATGGACTGGTTCTCGCGGCAGTCGCTGGTGGTGAAGGGGCTGGGCGCGGTGCTGACGTGTGCCGTCGTCCTCGCCACGCTGTGGTTGCTCGGGACGTTCGGTCTCGTCGGGACGTGGATCGGCCTCGACTACCCATGGCTGGAGAGCCCGCTCTAGCCGGACGCATGATTGGGTGTCACTGCTGGGCCGATAACATGGGCTGGCACATTCACCATGTCTGCACCGCACACCTCACCTAGGAGAACATCGCCGTGAGCACCCCCGCATCCGCCGCCCCAGCCGCCCTCGTCCGGGTGCCCGCGGGGACGACGGCCGGTACAGCGGTTCGGGAGGCCGGCTACCCGAGCAAGGGCCCGGACGTCGTCGTCGTGGTCCGTGACGCCGAGGGCCAGCTCAAGGACCTGTCCTGGGTGCCCGACGCCGACGTCGAGGTCGAACCGGTCGCGGCGAACACCGACGACGGCCGCAGCGTCATCCGCCACTCGGCGGCGCACGTGCTCGCGCAGGCCGTCCAGCAGGAATTCCCCGACGCCAAGCTCGGCATCGGCCCGCCGATCAAGGACGGCTTCTACTACGACTTCGCCGTCGACCGCCCGTTCACCCCCGAGGATCTCGCGAATCTCGAGAAGCGGATGAAGAAGATCGTCAAGGGGTCGCAGCGGTTCTCGCGCCGCGTCGTCGATTCGCTGGAGGAGGCGCGCACCGAACTGGCGAACGAGCCCTTCAAGCTCGAACTCATCGACGACAAGTCGGGAATCGACGACCCGGAGATCATGGAGGTGGGCGGCAACGAGCTCACCATCTACGACAACCTGGATCCGCGGACCGGCGAGAAGGTGTGGGGCGACCTGTGCCGCGGCCCGCACATTCCCACCACCAAGCACATCCCGGCGTTCAAGCTCACCCGCAGCTCGGCGGCGTACTGGCGTGGCAATCAGGACAACGCCGACCTCCAGCGCATCTACGGCACCGCGTGGGAGTCGGCGGAGGCGCAGGAGCAGCACCTGGAACTGCTCGCCGAGGCCGAGCGCCGCGACCACCGCAAGCTGGGGTCGGAACTCGACCTGTTCAGCTTCCCCGACGAGCTCGGCTCGGGACTGCCCGTGTTCCATCCGCGGGGCGGGATCATCCGCACCGAGATGGAGGACTACTCCCGCAAACGCCACGTCGAGGAGGGGTACGAGTTCGTCAACACCCCCCACATCACCAAGGGCCACCTCTACGAGGTGTCGGGTCACCTGGACTGGTACCGCGACGGCATGTTCCCCGCGATGCACATCGACGAGGAACTGAACGAGGACGGCACCGTGCGCAAGCCGGGCCAGGACTACTACCTCAAGCCGATGAACTGCCCGATGCACAACCTGATCTTCCGTTCCCGCGGACGGTCGTACCGCGAACTGCCGTTGCGGCTCTTCGAGTTCGGTTCGGTGTACCGGTACGAGAAGTCGGGTGTCGTCCACGGACTGACCCGCGTGCGCGGCATGACGCAGGACGACGCGCACATCTACTGCACCCGCGAGCAGATGCGCGACGAACTGGCGACCACCCTGCAGTTCGTCCTCGGGCTGTTGAAGGACTACGGGCTGGACGACTTCTACCTCGAGCTCTCCACCAAGAACCCGGACAAGTTCGTCGGCGACGACGCCGTGTGGGAGGAGGCGACGGCGACGCTCGCCGAGGTCGCGGAGTCGTCGGGGCTGAACCTCGTTCCCGATCCGGGCGGCGCGGCGTTCTACGGTCCGAAGATCTCGGTGCAGGTGCAGGACGCCCTGGGGCGTACCTGGCAGATGTCGACCATTCAGCTCGACTTCAACCTGCCCGAGCGATTCGACCTCGAATACACCGCCACCGACGGCACCAAGCAGCGCCCCGTCATGATCCACCGGGCCCTGTTCGGGTCCATCGAACGGTTCTTCGGTGTGCTCACCGAGCACTACGCGGGTGCGTTCCCGGCCTGGCTGGCGCCCGTCCAGGTGGTCGGCATCCCGGTGGCCGAGACGTTCGCCGATCACCTCTTCGACGTGGTGAAGCGGCTGAAGGCCGCCGGTGTCCGCGCCGAGGTCGACGCGAGCGACGACCGCATGCAGAAGAAGATCTTCAACAACACGGCGCAGAAGGTGCCGTTCATGCTGCTGGCGGGTGCGCGTGACGTCGAAGCCGGCGCCGTCAGCTTCCGGTTCCGCGACGGCACCCAGGTCAACGGCGTGCCCGTCGACGACGCCGTGCGCATCGTCACCGAGTGGATCGGCCGCCGCGAGAACGCGTCGCCGACGGCGGAACTGCTGCAATCCGGTCAGGAAGGGTGACGCACATGACCGGAGGTGACGACGTGACCGCCGACGAGATGCTCGGCGGCCCCGGCCGCCTCGTCGACCGCGGCCCCGGCGAGCCCGATCACCTTCAGCGGATCTGGTCGCCGCACCGCATGTCGTACATCGCCGAGACGCCGAAGTCGCGGGACACCCCGAACGAGCCGTTCATCGACATCCCGAAGATGGACGACGAGGACGGGCTGATCGTCGCTCGCGGGGAGCACGTGTACGCGGTGCTCAACCTGTACCCGTACAACCCGGGGCACCTGATGGTGGTGCCCTACCGCAAGGTCGCGGCGCTCGAGGACCTGACGGAAGAGGAGAGCGCCGAGCTGATGTCGTTCACGCAGCAGGCGCTGCGCGTGATCAAACGGGTGTCGCGGCCGGACGGTTTCAACGTCGGCCTCAATCTCGGTGCGGCGGCGGGCGGTTCGCTCGCCGAGCACCTGCATCAGCACATCGTTCCGCGCTGGGGTGGGGACGCGAACTTCATCACGGTCCTCGCCGGCGTCAAGGTCATGCCGCAGTTGCTGCGCGAGACCCGGGGGCTGCTGGCGAAGGCCTGGAATGAATGACGCGATAGATGAGTGACGCGCGAGTCGCTGACTCACGCGTTCGGGGTTCCTGTCGGGAAGTGAAGAACGGGGTGGAGAGGTGCTGAGCTTCTTCGGGCGGGCATCGGTGTCCAAGGTGACGGCGCCGCTGGGGAAGGCCCTGGTCAAGACCGGGCTCACCCCCGATTCCGTCACCGTCATCGGCACCGTCGCGACCGTGGCGGGTGCGGTTACGCTGTTTCCCAGCGGACATCTGTTCTGGGGAGCGATGTTCATCTGGCTGTTCGTGATGTTCGACATGCTGGACGGCGCGATGGCACGCGCGCGGGGCGGCGGGACCCGGTACGGCGCCGTCCTCGACGCCACCTGCGACCGGGTGGCCGACGGCGCGATCTTCGCCGGCCTCGCCTGGTGGGCCGTCTACCACGAGAACAGCAAGCCGCTGCTGATCGCGACGCTGCTGTGCCTCGTCACCTCGCAGGTGATCTCGTACGCGAAGGCGCGCGCCGAGGCGAGCGGACTGTCCGCCGACGGCGGGCTCATCGAACGACCCGATCGGCTGATCATCGTGCTCGTCGGCGCCGGCGTCACCGGGCTCGGAGTGCCGTGGGCCGTGCACGTCGCGATGTGGTTGCTGTCGGTGGGCAGCGTGATCACCGTGTTCCAGCGGGTCCTGGCGGTCCGCCGGTCGCCGGGGGCGCGGGACGTGCTGCCCCTGCCGCCCGCCGACCCGACGCCGGAAGACGGACAGGCGACCGCGCGGTGAGCGGGGTGTCCGAGCGCCTCAGTGACCTGGGGTACGCGGCGGGCTGGCGGCTCGTGCGCGCGCTGCCCGAGAAGGCCGCGGTCGCCCTGTTCGACAGGGGAGCCGACTTCGCCGTCCGCAGCGGCGGACCGGATCAGTTGCGCCGCAACCTTGCCCGGGTGCTGGGCGTGACCGCCGCCGAGGTGCCGGATGCCCTGATGCGGGCGTCGATGCGGTCCTACGCACGCTACTGGCGGGAGGCGTTCCGGCTGCCGTCGATGGACCTGGTGAAGACCGGTGCCGCCCTCGACGAGCTGATCGAGGGACAGACGCACCTCGACGCCGCGAAGCACGCAGGCCGGGGCGCGATTCTCGCACTACCGCACAGTGGCAACTGGGACATGGCCGGTGTGTGGTGCGCCCAGCACTGGGGTGGCCTGTCCACGGTCGCCGAACGGCTGAAACCCGAATCGCTGTACCAGCGGTTCGTCGACTACCGCGAAGGGCTCGGCTTCGAGATCTTCCCGCTCAGCGGCGGCGAGCACCCCCCGTTCGTGGAACTGTCGGAGCGGCTGCGCGGCAACGGCATCGTGTGCCTCCTCGGTGAACGCGACCTGGCGAAGAAGGGTGTGCCGGTGACATTCTTCGGGGAACCGACACGGATGCCGGCCGGCCCAGCAAAGCTGGCGATCGACACCGGTGCGCCGCTGCTGCCGGTGCACTGCTGGTTCACCGACGGAGGGTGGGGTTTCCGCATCGACCCGCCGATCGACACGACCGCGGGAGTGACCGCGGCGACACAGGCCCTGGCGGACCGGTTCGAGGCCAACATCGCGGCACATCCCGAGGACTGGCACATGCTTCAGCCGCTGTGGCTGTCCGACCTGTCGCAGGCGAGGCTCTCCCGCATGGAGAACTCGTGAAGATCGGTATGGTCTGCCCGTACTCGTTCGACGTCCCGGGCGGAGTGCAGGCCCACGTCGTCGACCTCGCGGAGGTCCTGATCGAGCGCGGGCACAAGGTGAGCGTCCTGGCGCCGGCGTCCGACGACGTCGACCTGCCCGGTTTCGTCGTGTCGGCGGGACGCGCCCTCGCCATTCCCTACAACGGTTCGGTGGCCCGGCTGAGTTTCGGCCCCGCCGCGAGTGCCCGGGTCCGGCGCTGGATCTCGGACAACGACTTCGACGTCCTGCACATCCACGAGCCCAACGCGCCGAGCCTGTCCATGCTCGCCATGCGGGTGGCGGAGGGGCCCATCGTGGCGACGTTCCACACCTCGACCACGAAGTCGTTGGTGCTGAGCACGTTTCAGGGTGTACTCCAGCCGTATCTCGAGAAGATCAGCGGGCGCATCGCGGTATCGGAGCTCGCGCGGCGCTGGCAGGTGGAATCGCTCGGCTCCGACGCCGTCGAGATCCCCAACGGTGTCGACGTCCCGGCGTTCGCGAACGCCGAACCGCTGCCCGGCTACCCGCGCCCCGGCAAGACCATCCTCTTCCTCGGCCGCTACGACGAGCCCCGCAAGGGCATGGCCGTGCTCCTGAAGGCGCTGCCCGCGCTGGTGGAGAAG
>NZ_JBHUSF010000381.1:0-7738 GCF_042673295.1 Rhodococcus sp. NPDC057014 | reverse complement strand
GGGCACCACGGCGTTCTGGCCCGCTTCGACGCGCTGCCCGGCCTCGACCTCGACGCGCCACACGCTGCCGACCATCGGCGCCTCGACGACGACGGCGCCCGGCGGGAGGTCGCCGCGCGCGGCCGGCTCGGGTGCGGGGGCCTGTTCGACACGGTCGAATTCGCCCGACGCACGCCACGCCGACTTCTCGGTCTCGAACGCCGCGGACTGCCGGGCGTCGAACTCGGCGATGGATTCGGCGTTGTCCTGCAGGAACTTCAGATGGTCGGCGAACGCGAACGTGCCGTCGGAGATCTCTGCGTCGAACCGACCGGCCACCGCCTGCGCGCGGTACTCGAGCAACTGCTCCGGGGTGACGGGTTCCCACACGATGCGGTCGAAGAACCGGAACATCCAGGGTTTGCCCTCGTCGAACGGGCGGTGCTGCCGGTAACCCGACCAGATCGGGACGGTGCGCCCGATCAGCTGGTAGCCGCCCGGCGACTCCATGCCGTAGACGCAGAGGTACTTGCCGCCGATGCCGACGGCGTCGGACGGGGTCCACGTGCGGGCCGGGTTGTACTTGGTGGTGACCAGGCGGTGCCGCGGATCGAGGGGCACGGCCAGCGGCGCACCGAGGTAGACGTCGCCGAGCCCCAGCACCAGGTATTCGGCGTCGAACACGGCGTCCCGGACGTCGTCGACGCTGTCCAATCCGTTGATCCGCCGGATGAATTCGGTATTCGACGGCAGCCACGGCGCCTCGTCGCGGACCCCGCTCCGGTAGCGGTCGATCGCCTCCGCGATGGACGGGTCGTCGAACGACAACGGCAACCGGACCGTGCGACTCGGCACCACCAGATCGTGCGTCGCCGGCAGCAGTTCCTCGATGTCCTGGAGGATGTCCAGCAGCCTCCCGGCCGGGAGGCGGTCGGCGTCGAAGTGCAGGTGCAGCGACCGGACACCCGGCGTGATGTCGATGACACCGGGGACGCGGCGCCGGACCAGCGCCTCCGACAGTGCGTGGACGCGCATGCGGAGTCCGAGATCCAGTTCCCGGTCTCCGTATTCGACGAGGAGGTTGTCGTCGCCGGCGCGCAGGTACGCGACCTCCGGTCGGTCCAGTATCGGCGCGATGCGGTGCAGCACCCCGCCGTCGCTGTCCTCCGACCGGGTCACCGCGGGCGGAACATCGAGTCTGCGAGACGAATCCGAAGAGCGCAGCGCGTCCGCGCCGTCGTCGGAGACCGCGACGAACCGCACGCTGTCTCCGGGGCGGATCTGCCCGAGCTTCCACCGGTGGGCCTTGGCAACGGTGAGCGGGCACGCGAAACCGCCGAGGCTCGGCCCGTCGGGTCCGAGCAGAATCGGAGTGTCGCCCGAGACGTTGAGGGCTCCGACGCTGTACGGGTTGTCGTGCAGGTTCGACGGGTGCAGTCCGGCGTCGCCGCCGTCGGTCCTCGACCACACCGGTTTGGGGCCGTCGAGCCGGAGTCCGGTCCGGTTCGCGTGGGTCTGGACCTTCCAGGTGGTGTCGTAGAACTGCGCCATGTCCGAATCGGTGAAGTAGGCGGGCGCCGGCTGCGGTCCCTCGGTGACGGCGAGATGCCACACGTGCGTGAACTCCGGGCGCGAGTCCTCCGGGACGGGATGCGGCGCGCCGAGACCCGTCGTGTTCTCGAACAGCGAGTCGTCGAACAGGCCCAGCACGTCGCCCGTGGCGACGGCCTTGCCCGTGACGCCGCCGAACCCGCCGAGCGTGAACGTGGCCGCGCTGCCGTGATAGCGCGGGGCGTCGATCCCGCCCCGGAACGCGACATACGTGCGCAGACCCGTGTCCGCCGGAGTGCCGACGTCGAGTACGGACCCCGCAGGCGCTTCCACCGGGTGCCACAGCGGGACCGGCTCGCCGTCGAGGGTCACCGGGGCATCGGCGCCGCCCACGCAGATCACTGTGGCGTCCGAGAACACCAGGCGCGGACCCTGCAGGGTGCATTCGAGTCCCGGTGCACCGGCTGGATTGCCGACCGCCGTGTTGACCAGCTGGAACGACAGGTCGTCCATCGGCCCGGACGGGGGAATTCCGACCTCCCACAGCCCGATTCGTCCCGGATAGTCCTGCACGGTGGTCATCGTTCCCGCGCGGAGGACGTCGATGCGGCGGCCGGTGGGCCGCAGATCGGCCAGCGACTGCGTGGTGTGCTCGGCGTCCAGGACGGTGTCGGCGACGCAGATCCGCCGGAGCTGGGGCAGGTTGGTCTGGATCCCGTAGATGTGGGTGTCGGCGAGCGCCTCCGCGAGGGCGGCGAACGCCGCCGCGCGCCGGTGCCCCCGGGTGATCACCTTCGCCAGCATCGGGTCGTAGAAGGCGCTCACCTCGGTGCCCGTGTCGACCCACGTCTCCACCCGCGTGTGAGCCGGGAACTCCACACCCGTGAGGCGTCCGGCGCTGGGGCGGTAGTCGTGGCCGGGGTCCTCGGCGTAGATGCGGGCCTCGACGGCGGTTCCCCTGATCTCGGGTCCGGAGTCGGGCAGCCCGTCCAGCATGGAATCGTCGCCGCGGGCGAGCCTCAGCATCCACTCGACGAGATCCACACCGGTGACCTCCTCGGTCACCGGGTGCTCGACCTGCAATCGGGTGTTCATCTCGAGGAACGACGCCTCGCCGCGGTCCACGTCGTAGACGAACTCGACGGTTCCGGCCGACCGGTAGTTCACCGAGGACGCGAGAGAGCGGGACGCGGACAGCAGTTGCTCCACCACCTCGTCGGAGAGTCCGGGCGCCGGCGCCTCCTCGACCACCTTCTGGTTGCGGCGCTGCAGCGAGCAGTCGCGGGTGCCGAGGCTGAGCGTGCGGCCCCGGCCGTCGCCGAACACCTGCACCTCGATGTGCCGGGCGCGGGCCACGAAGCGTTCCAGGAACACCCCCGACGAGGAGAAGTTGGCCTGGGCGAGGCGCTGGACACGGTCGTAGGCTTCGCGGAGTTCCGCGGCGCCGAAGCACGCCTGCATCCCGATGCCGCCACCGCCGCCGACCGCCTTGATCATCACCGGATAGCCGATGTCGGAGGCCGCGGACAGCGCGGCGTCGACGGAGTCGAGGAGCCCGCTGCCCGCGACGAGCGGGACGCCGACGGCGCGGGCGGCCTCGCGTGCGGTGTGCTTGTTCCCGAACGTGCGCAACTGTTCGGGGGTGGGACCGACGAACGCGATGCCCGCGGATTCCGCGGCCGCGGCGAAACTGTCGTTCTCCGACAGGAACCCGTACCCGGGGTGAATCGCGCCTGCGCCCGTGGCGAGTGCGGCCTCCACGACGGCGTCGGCCCGAAGATACGACTCGTGGGCGGGGGCCGGGCCCAGCCGGACGGCGACGTCGGCCATCTCGACGTGCGCGGCGGCGGAATCGGCGTCGGAATACACCGCGACCGTCTTCAGTCCGAGGAGATGCGCGGTTCGCATGATGCGGCAGGCGATTTCGCCCCGGTTCGCGACGAGCAGGGTGTCGAAGGAGTACTCGATCGGCGGCGTATTCATCCCTGTGGACATGGTTGTATACGCTAAGGATGAGGTGTTTCACCGAGATTTCTCGAAGTAAAGCGTGGGTTAGTAACACCTCTCACGGTGTCGAGGGCTGCACCGGGGGGACGAAGTCGAACGTGGTGCCGAGCAGCCACACCAGCAGCAGGACCACGGGCAGGTGGAACATGAACTGCAGGAACGTGAATCCCACCAGATCACGCGCCCTGAGCCCCAGCACCGCGAGCAGCGGCAGCATGAAGAACGGGTTGATCAGGTTCGGCAGCGCCTCGGCGACGTTGTACACCTGGACCGTCCAGCCCAGGTTCATCCCGACGTCGGTGGCCGACTGCATGACGTACGGCGCCTCGACCAGCCATTTTCCGCCGCCGGACGGCACGAACAGGCCCAGCACGACGGTGTAGAGGGCGATGACGACGGTGAACGCTCCACCGCTACCGATGTTCGTGAAGAACTCGGCCAGGTGCTCCGAGATGGTGAGACCGTGTCTGCCCTCGGCCTCGGTGAGGATCGCGGCCATCGCGGCATACAGCGGAAACTGGACCAGGATGCCCGCCGTGGCCGGGACGGCCAGAGCGACGGCCTGCAGGAATTTACGCGGCGTTCCGTGCAGCACCAGCCCCAGAATGAGGAAGACCAGCAGGTACGCGTTCAGGCTACTGACGACGGTGAGCAGGGGTGTGGTCACGAGTTGGGAGATGAGCCAACCCAGCGTCATGAGCCCGGCCAGCGCCGGCAGGATCCAGCTGTACTCGAGCCACTCGCCCGGTCGTGATCGGGGTGGCACCTCCTTCGGCCGGTCGTCGAGGTCGACCTCGAGGTCCTGGGCGGTGGTGACGGCGGCGCCCCTCGGCGCCGAGAAGTGGGCGATCACCACGGTCAGGGCGATGATGATCACGCACATCAGCAGCGACTGCCACGTGAAGATCGTGGTCCCGAAGTCGAGAACGCCGGTGATCTGCAGCAGCGCCGGCGGCAGGGAGGCGGCGGTGGCCTGGAGTTGGGCGGCGGAGGACGACATGCCGAGCGCCCACACCGCGCCCAGACCCATGAAGGCCGCCGCGCCCAGGGCGCGGTAGTCCACCCGCAGGTCCGTTCGGCGCGCGATCGCCCGGGCCAGCAGCCCGCCGAACACCAGGCTGAGCCCCCAGTTCAGGAACGAGACCGACATGGACAGGAACGCCACGAAACTGACTGCGCTGCGTGCAGTCCCGGGCACCGTCGCCAGCCGGTCGATCAGCCGGGCCACCGGCGGGGACGTCGCGACGACATACCCGGTCAGCACCACCATCGCCATCTGCAGGGTGAACGCGGTCAGATCCCAGAACCCGTCGCCGAACGCGTCCACCACTTCCTGCGGAGACGAACCGTTGGCCAGCGCGGCCACCGCGACGACGAACACGCCGACGAGGGCGAAGACGTAGGCGTCCGGAAACCACTTCTCCGTCCACCCGGCCAGCGACTGCGCAACCCGCGCCAAACCCTTCTCGGAACGGACGTCTTCGGTGGCGGAGGTCATGCAGCCGTTCCTCTTCTCTGCGGTCTCTGCGCGATGCGGGAGCCTACGAGTAGTCGCGTTCGATCCGCAGCGTCCCGATGGTGGTGGCCAGGGCGTCGTACTGCGTCACCAGGAAACAGAACTCGATCAGCCGCCGATCGTCGAAGTACGCCCCGAGCGCCGACCACGTGACGTCGTCCAGGTTGTCGGTGGTGACGAGTTGGTCGACGGCGGTGAGAATGGCGCGGCGGCGCGCGTCCCAGCCGTCCGCGTCCGGACCTTCCAGCACCTGTTCGAGCAGCGCCGGGGTGACGCCGGCCCGGCGTCCGAGGCGCACGTGGTGGTCCATCTCGTAGCCGCACTTCCGCAGGTGCGCCACCCGCAGGATGATCAGTTCGGTCTCGTGGCGGGAGATCTTCCCGCCCGGCATCAGCTTGCCGGAGTAGTGCAGCCACGCACGGAACAGGCCCCCCGTGCGGCCCACGGTGCTGAACAGATGCGCGTCCGGGACGCCGGCGACGCGGGAGATGACGCGCCACAGCACCCAGTTGACGGGGCCGAGTTCCTTCAGACGTCCCGGTGGAATGCGTGCGGTCACGCCGCCCCCTCTCCTTCTACTCGCCCCCTGGCAGGAACGGTTGCGTGCGTGCGTAGTTCGATCGACCGGGTCATCTCGGTAGCCCGAGATGCGAGTCCCCGAAGTGGGAGGGCCCGAAGTGCGAGCATACGCACCGAATCCGTCCCGGGTACCCGGGACGGCGCGGAAATCCGGGTCTTCCGTCCCGCGATTCCCCGTTCGAGCGCGTCGACCGCCACCGTGATCGAGGAGGTCCGGGCGAGTGCGCTGCCGCGGGGCGCGGGGACCGCGGCGCCGTCGAAGCAGATCAGCGTGCGATCCGTGTCGATCTCGCCGAGCCGGGCGATGCCGACCCGGGTTCCGAGCGACTTCATCTCCTCCCGCAGCGCCTCGCCGAGTTCCTCGGCGCCGCCTCTCGTTGCGCTGTGAACGCCACGCAGCGGGTCGAATGCCGTCGACGATGCCACGACCAGCGCGTACCCGTTGCGATGCCCGATGTACGGCCCCGCGGCCCGCAGCGTGTGGTACGTCCCCAGCACGTTGACCTCGATGGCGTAGCGCATCATTTCCGGATCACCCGCGACGATGTGCGCAGGGGGTGTCACGCCCGCGTTCGCGACGACCACGTCGAGGCCGCCGAGCCGGTCGGTGAGGTAATCGAACGAGTCCTCGACGGCACGCCGGTCGCGGATGTCGCATCGGCGCCACGGCGCCCGGCCGCAGGTGGTGGCGGTCTGTTCGAGGAGTTCGGGTTCGAGGCCGAGCAGCCCGACGCGGGCGCCCCGCTCGTGAAGTCGCCTGGCGAGTCCGGCGCCGATTCCCCGGGCCGAGCCGGTGATCAGGACGCGGCGTCCGACCAGATTCTCTTCGAGAGTGCGTGACATGGAGCGAGTTCCCAACCTGTGTTACCGAGCGGTAGCAAGACGCTAGCACCCGCTCGGTGCATTGGTGGGAAAAATGTCCCACCTAGTTGGACAACTGTCTCAATCACGGATCGCCCAGGCCATCCGCGCAAGGGAAAGTGCCTGCTCCGCGCGCTCGATCACCACCTCCCGCGACTCGCTGATGTGCGCGAGCAGCGTGTCGTATGCGGTGTCCAGCTTGCCGTCGAGTGCGAACTCGGCGACCGCGATGTGCTCGTCGACGGTCGCGCTCATGCGGTCGGGGGTCAGGTAGTCGAACATCCGGACCGGCCGAACCTTCGCGTTCACGCTGACGAGCGCATCGGACAGCGCCCGGTTTCCGGCCGACCGCAGCAGCACCGTGTGGAACTGCTCGTCGAGCGCCACGAATCCGGCATCCGGCTCGGGGTTCTCCTTCCGCAGCGCGTACCACCGCTCGAGTTCCGGCCCTAGGACGTCCGGGTCGTGCGACAGCGACTCGTCGGCCCGCACCCGGGCGATGCCCTGAAGCTCGAGGGTGATGCGCAGTTCGTACAGCCCGGCCAGTTCGTCGATGCGAGGGCGGTACGGAAACAGCCCGCCGACATCGCGCTGGACCAGTCCGTCGGCGAGGAGCCGGGCGAGCGCCTCCCGCACCGGTGTCCGCGACACCCCGTAGGTGTCGGCGAGACGTTCCTCGCCGAGCCGCTGTCCCGGCGGGATCCGCCCGCTCATCAGGTCGGTGCGCAGCGACAGGTAGACGTGATCGCTGAGGGAGCCGTCCGGCGCTCGGCGTGCCATCAGATGGCCATCGCCGCGCGGACGTCGGAGACCGCGGTCCGGACGTCGGAATCGGGTGCGGCTCCGCCGGCGCCGGACGACGTGACTCGCCCGGACTCGAGCACGTAGTAGCGCTCGGCGGATTCGAGCGCGAACCCGATGTGCTGTTCCACCAACAGGACTCCGAGGCCGCCTCGGCGGGTGAGTTCCATGATCGTGCGTTCGATCTCCGTCACGACGGACGGCTGGATTCCCTCCGTCGGTTCGTCGAGGATCAGCATCTTCGGTTCCGTGATCAGCGCCCGCGCGATGGCGAGTTGCTGACGCTGGCCGCCGGAGAGGAGACCGGCGCGCCGGTCCAGCAGGCCGCGCAGCGCCGGGAACAGGTCCAGCGCCTCGCCGACGAGTTCCTTGCCGCGCTTGCGGCCGTCTGCCACCACCTGCAGGTTCTCCGCGGTCGTCAGCTGACCGAACGACTGCTGGCCC
>NZ_JBHUSF010000380.1:0-7792 GCF_042673295.1 Rhodococcus sp. NPDC057014 | reverse complement strand
ACCCCCCCGGTCGTGGGGCGCCCCCCCCCCCCCCCGCCCCGGGGGGGCGGGTCTGTGCGGCGGGTTCCACCCCACCGCGGGCCGGGCGCGGGCCCTTCCCTGAGGGGGGCCCCCCACCTCTCCGCTCCCTCCATTCGCGGCCGGTGAGGCCGCCACATTCCCGAAGAGGAACACCCATGAGCGTCAAGACCCCACCGGACAAGACTCGGGCGAAGCCGGCTTCGCCGCTGCGCCGCGCCAGCCTCGACGGTGTGCCGCTGATCATCCCGATCACGTTGACCGCCATCGTGATGGTGGCAGGCCTGTTCGACTCCATCCCGAAGAACATGATCGGCGGGCTCGCCGTCATCGTCGGGCTGGGAATGCTCCTCGGGCCGTTGGGAAATCGGCTTCCCATCGTGTCCAAGATCGGCGGCGGCGCGCTCGTGTGCCTGATGACGCCGTCGATTCTGGTCTACTTCGGCGTCTTCAACGACAACACGCTCGACGCGGTGCATTCGCTGATGAAGGAAGCGAACTTCCTGTACTTCGTCATCTGCACACTCGTGGTCGGCAGCATCTTGGGCATGAGCCGCACGGTGATGGTCGGCGGCTTGATCAAGATCTTCCCGCCGCTGGTTCTCGGCACCGCCGTCGCCGTCTCGGTCGGTATCGGCGTCGCCATGGCCTTCGGCTACGACTTCCACCGCGCCCTGTTCTTCATCGTCGTCCCCATCCTCGGCGGCGGAATCGGGGAAGGCGTCATCCCGCTGTCGGCCGCCTACGCTTCCGCGCTCGGCGGAGAGTCGGGTGACTACATCGCCCAGCTGATTCCCGCCGCGATCATCGGCAACATCGTGGCCATCATCGGCGCCGGCGTCCTGCGCCGGATCGGTGAGCGCAGGCCGCACCTCGACGGCGGCGGCCGGCTGGTCAAGACCGGTGGCGCCGACGACCTTCTCTCCCCCGGCGACGATGCGGCGGAACAGGAGTCGAGTACCTCACCCCACTACGCGATGGGTGTGCTGACGATCTGCAGCCTGTTCGTGCTGGGCACCCTCCTCGAGCATCTCGTCCACCTGCCGGCCCCGGTGCTGGTCATCCTCATCTCGGTGATCTGCAAGCTGTTCGACGTCTTCCCCGCCAGTGTCGAGGACAGCGCCCGCGGCGTCTACACGATCATCTCCGGCTACTTCATCTACCCGGTCATGATCGGGCTCGGCCTGCTCTACGTGCCGCTGAACAATGTCATCGACGTCATCTCGATCGGCTACGTGATCACCTGTACCGCCGTGGTGCTCTCGATGGTGCTGGTCGGGTTCTTCGTGGGCAAGGCGATCGGCATGTACCCGGTCGACGCCTCCCTGGTGACCGTCTGCCACAGCGGCCTCGGCGGAACCGGCGACGTCGCGATCCTGTCTGCATCGAACCGCATGAACCTGATGCCGTTCGCGCAGATCTCGACCCGGCTCGGCGGCGTGACCACCGTCGTCTCCGCCGCCTCGCTCGTCCGCATCCTCGGCTGACACACCCTGCGGGAATACCCCGTGCGTGTCATTCACGCCCCAACCGCGTCGAGTGGCCCGATAATCGGGCGAGCACCGGTTGCGTCGTTGCCGGTGCATCGTCGCAGGAGGTACCGAATTGCAAACCAGGACCGTTCTCAAACTCACCGGCGCCACGGTGGCCGCGGGAGTGCTGCTGGCCGGGGTGATGTTCCCGATCGCCGCCGGGCTGGGGTATGCATCCAACCGCGCCGCCGACAGCGTCGGTAATTCCTCGGCCGAACTGTCCGACGGGGTGGTGCCTGCGGTGACGACGATGACCGACGTCACCGGGAACCCGATCGCCTGGCTGTACGACCAGCGCCGATTCGAGGTCCCCAGCGACCAGATCTCCAACGACATGAAACTGGCGATTCTCTCCATCGAGGACAGACGGTTCGGCGAACACCAGGGGGTGGACTGGCAGGGCACGATGCGGGCGTTCTTCACCAACACCACCAGCGGTCAGATCGAACAGGGTGCCTCGACGATCGACCAGCAGTACGTGAAGAACTACCTGCTGCACGTGGTCGCCAAGACCGACGGCGAACGCCGGGCCGCGATCGAGACCACGCCGGTCCGCAAGATCCGGGAGATTCGGATGGCGATGACCCTCGACCAGGAACTGTCCAAAGAGGAAATTCTCACCCGCTATCTGAATCTGGTGCCGTTCGGCAACGGTTCGTTCGGGGTGCAGGACGCCGCCCGCACCTACTTCGGCATCGACGCGAAGGACCTGAACCTGGCGCAGTCGGCGATGCTCGCGGGCATGGTGCAGTCCAGTTCCGCACTCAACCCCTACACCAACCCGGAGGGGGTGTTCGAGCGCCGCAACGTCGTCCTGGACACCCTGGTCGTGAATGTTCCGGACCGGGCCGCCGAGATCCGCGCCCTCAAGGAAACGCCGCTCGGGGTGCTACCGAAACCGAACAACCTGCCCCGCGGATGCATCGCCGCCGGCGACCGCGGGTTCTTCTGCGACTACGCGTTGCAGTACCTCCAGAACGCCGGGTTGTCGCGGGAGCAACTCGAAAGGGGCGGCTACCTGATCCGCACCACCCTCGATCCGGCCGTGCAGGGATCGGTGAAGTCAGCGGTGACCACCTACGCCGACCCGAAACTCCCTGACATCGCGAGCGTGATGAACGTCGTGCAGCCCGGGCAGGACCAACACCGGGTCCTGGCCATGGCCGGCAGTCGCAACTACGGTCTGGACGCAGCCGCCGCCGAGACGGTGCAGGAACTGCCCTATTCCCTGTCCGGGCACGGAGCCGGATCGGTGTTCAAGATCTTCACCACCGCAGCGGCCATGGAGAAGGGGCTGCGTCTGAACGCGATCCTCGACGTACCGGGCCGGTTCGACGCCTACGGGATGGGCGACGGCGGCGCCCCCGGGTGCCCCGGCGGCGCCTACTGCGTGCAGAACGCCGCCCCGTATCCGCGGGCACTGTCGGTCACCGACGCCCTCGCCCAGTCACCGAACACCGCGTTCGTGAAACTTCTCCAGGCCACCGGGGTCGATGCGACGGTGGACATGGCAGTACGCCTCGGCATGCGGTCCTACAACGAACCGGGCACCTCCGGGTTCGGGGACCAGAGTCTGGCCGACATGCAGAAGGCCCAGAATCTGGGGTCGTTCACCCTCGGCCCGGTGTGGATCAATCCGCTCGAACTGTCGAATGTCGCCGCGACCCTGGCCTCACACGGCAAGTGGTGCCCGCCGAGCCCGATCGACTCCATCGTCGACCGGCAGGGCCGGCCGGTGCCGCTCACCCAGCAGGCGTGCGAACAGGTCATCGATCCCGGCCTGGCCGACACCCTGTCCAACGCGCTCAGCAAGGACGACCTGCCCGGTGGCACCGCGTCGGCCGCGGCCGGCGCCGCCGGGTGGAAGCTGCCGATGTCCGGCAAGACCGGGACCACCGAATCGCACATGTCGTCGGCGTTCGTCGGGTACACGAACAACCTGGCAGGCAGCGTCTACGTGTTCGGTGACACGCCGACCCCGGGCCAGATCTGCACCAGCCCGCTGCGCGCGTGCGGGGACGGAAACCTGTTCGGCGGCACCGAGCCGGCCCGCACCTGGTTCACGGCCATGATGCCGATCGCGAACAACTTCGGCCCCACCGCCCTGCCTCCGATCGACCCGCGCTACGCCCGTTGACCGGGTGGTGTCGAGGCCCGCGACGACCTGAGCGGGCCTCCGCACCTGCGCGGTTCGGCGCGTACCGGGTGCGGAACGCCGCTGCTCAGGTGTGCGCCCGCAAGAGTTCGTCGCGGGTTCCGGGCATGCCGCTGCTGCCCCGTGCGGTGCTCTTGACTGCCAGAATCTGGTTGATCCCGAGCCGGTTCGCCGAGAACGCCAACGCCGCCCCGGCCATGTACAGTCGCCACACCCGTGCCCGTCCGGCGCTGCTGGAGGCCACCGCCGCGTCCCAGTTCGCCTCCAGGTTCGCCACCCAGGCCCGCAGGGTCAGCGCGTAGTGCTCGCGCAGCGACTCGACGTCGCGCACCTCGAAACCGGCCCCTTCGAGCGCGTCGATCATCGGTGCCATCGGTTCGATTTCCCCATCCGGGAACACGTAGCGATCGATGAACGACGTTCTGGAGAACGTGTCCGCGGTCTTGCGTGGTCGCCGCGAGATCGCGTGGTTGAGCAACCGGCCCTCCGGGCGTAACAGGGCGAACAGGTCCGCGGCGTAGGTCGACAGCATCGTTTCGCCGACGTGTTCGGCCATGCCGATGCTCGAGATCGCGTCGTAGGGGCCGTCCGCGACGTCACGGTAATCCTGGACCCGGATCTGCACCAACTCCCCCACCCCGGCGTCGACCATCCGTTTGGCGGCGTAGTCCGCCTGCTCGTGGGACAGGGTGACACCGACGACGTGCACACCGTAACGACGTGCCGCGTGCAGCGCGAAAGTCCCCCACCCGCAGCCGACGTCGAGTACCCGCATCCCCGCGGTCAGTCCGAGCTTGCGGGCCACCAGATCGCATTTGGCGTACTGGGCCGCGTCCAGATCCCCGCCCGGCTCCGCCCAGTACGCACACGAATAGGTCATCGACTCACCGAGCACGAGTCGATAGAAATCGTTGCCGACGTCGTAGTGGTGGCTGATCGCGGCGGCGTCCCGGGCCTTGTCGTGCCGGCGCCCGCGCGGCGATGTCATCTCCTCCGCCGGCGGCTTCGGTGGCAGCCCGACGATCCCCAGACGCAGCGCCGCCGTCGCCAGCGCCTTCTTCGTCTGCCCGTCGATCCGCACACCGGGGCCCCGGCTCGGGTCCGCAACCTCCTCCAGCGCGTCCAGTCCGGCGAGCAGGTCACCCTCGATGTCGATGTCGCCGGACACGTAGGCCCGGGCGAAACCGAGATCGTTCGGCGCCCACAGCAACCGCCGCAGGCCACGCCGATTGACGAGGTGCACCTGCCACGGCGCGTCCGCAGGTCCACTGCGACTACCGTCCCAGCACCCGATCCCCACCGGAACCTGCGTACCGAGCACCGCGCGAACCAGCGGAGCCACCGTGTCAGCGACCGTCATACCCACCTCCGTCGAAGTGTGGGTCCGGCGTGCGCACTTCATGCCGCTCGCCGTGACCCACAGACCTGTCAACCCTCAAACGTCCCGAAATCCACCTCGTCGACCATATCGATGGAACGTCCGTCGCCGCAGACCATCACACCAACTACTGCCACCGATTCGGGCGTCGCGATTCTCGAATCTCGCCGCCCGCACGCCTGGGAACGACTAGGCGAATGTCGGTGTTCTCTGTTCGTCTCGCCGACGACTCTGAAGTGGTCGCCCAGGTCGCCTGGACCGCCGACAGAGCGAAAGGACTTTCCGTGCCAACTGACACCTCCGCTGCAGCCGGACGGAACTCGTCGAAGATGGCACGTGCACAGCTGCTGTCGACCGCGGTAGCACTCCTGGCCGAGCAATATGGTTGCGGCCAGGAAGCCGCCTTCGACGCACTCCTCGACATTGCCCACCGCAATCACGCCAGCGTAGCTGGCGCGGCCGAGCACGTCCTGTCCCGAGAATCGACGGTTGACGGCCGGAAAGAGCAGCAGGGACCTCGCGATTTGAGGCAAACGCCCCATGCGACGACGGAACCGGCGGACCGATGATCAGGGCATGACGAAGCGAGTTCAGGAATCACGGAAATCACCGGTCACGACCGAATCTGCATTCGAACCACCCACCGTCGGGCGGGTCGGCACGTGCCTGTCGGATCACGGACCTGACGCGGCGGACGGCGGGCGGGTCGATGCGGTCGACGTGAGCAGGAGTGTCGGGCGGCGGCAGATTCTCCAGGAGCTGTCGCTATCGGTCGAACCGGGCGAGTTGGTCGCCATTGCCGGCGGCAGCGGAGCGGGAAAGAGCACGTTGCTGGAGATCCTTGCCGGACTGCAACCACCGTCGGCCGGGGAGGTTCGGCACGACGGCGTCGTTCGCGGGGCCCGGGTCGTCGCCGATTCCCGTATCGGCTACGTACCTCAGGACGACATCATCCACCTCGAGATGCCGCTGCGCCGCACGCTGCGGTACGCGGCGCGGCTCCGGCTGCCCGCGGGCACGTCGGCGGCCGAAGCGGACCGGATCGTCGACGAGACCATGCAGGACCTCGACCTGGCCGATCGGGCCGAGGTGCCGGTCCGTGCGCTGTCCGGCGGCCAACGCAAGCGGGCGAGTATCGCCGTGGAGCTACTCACCCGGCCACGGCTCTTCTTCCTCGACGAACCCACCTCCGGGCTCGATCCGTCGACCGCAGCCGACGTGATGCGCCTGCTGCACCGGCTCAGCCGGCGCGGCGTCACGGTCGTCCTCACGACACACGAGCCCGCGGGCATCGACCGGTGCGACCGGGTGGTGTTCCTGGCACGCGACGGACACCTGGCCTTCACCGGCAGCCCGACCGAGGCTCGGCGCTACTTCGGTGTGGAGGATCTCGCCGAGGTGTACGACCGGCTGGCACGCGAGCACACCCCTCAGATCTGGGCGCAGCGATTCGCGGCCTGCGGTGAGAATTCGGGTGCCCGGCCCGGCGCGGCCCCACCGCCCCGCGCCGCCACCCGCTCGAACGTCGAACGCCCGGGCATGGTGCAGCAGTGGTGGCTCCTCACGCGGCGCAATGTCGATGTTCTTCTGCGCAACCGGCTGACCCTGGCGGTCTTGCTCGGCTCACCGGTGCTGGTCACGGCGATGATGGCGACGCTGTTCCAGCGCGGCGCGTTCGATCCGCGCGGCGCGGCCGACCTCGGCCCCGCCCAGATCGTGTTCTGGATCGCCTTCGCGGGCTTCTTCTTCGGCCTCACCTACGGCCTGCTCCAGATCGTCGGGGAGATGGCCGTCTTCCGGCAGGAGCGCCTGGCCGGGCTCGGCGTGAGCGCGTACGTGGCCTCGAAGGTGACCGCGCTGCTTCCGGTGCTGGCCGGAGTGAGCGCGCTGCTTCTCGGTGTTCTGCGGGCGCTCGGTCGGCTCCCCGCCGTCGGATGGCACGTGTACGCCTTCCTGTTCGTGACGATTGTGATCGAAGCGACGTCCGCGCTGGTCCTCGGACTGCTCGCCTCGGCCGCGGTGTCCAACGCCGCGCAGGCCGCCCTCGCCCTGCCGATGCTCTGCTTCCCTCAGGTTCTGTTCGGTGGCGCCATCGTCCCCGTCGACGAGATGGCCGTCCCGGGACGCCTGATGAGCCTCGGCCTGTCCAACCGCCATGCCTTCGAAGCATTGGGTCGTGACCTGGACCTCGACCGGTACAGCACCGCGGTGCCGGCCATGTCCGCCTACGGCGACACCTTCCGGGGCGGTACCGGCGGCAGTCTCCTCGCGCTCGCCTCGTTTGCCGTGGGCCTCACACTCGCCACGGTGTGGGTATTGGACCGGCGATCCCGGCCCGGCGCATCCCGGCGATGACCGCCCGGCACGGTCGGTCCCGCCGGACGCCGGACGCGTCACTTCCCTGCGACCTCATTGACCGGGAAGCCCACCAGACCCCGGTCGATCGCGGCGAGACTGGCCTGCGTGCGGTTGTTGACACCGAGTTTGGCGTAGACACGTTCGACGTGGTTGCGTGCCGTCTTCTCGGCGATGAACAGGTCGGCGGCGATCTCCCGGTTGGACCGGCCCTGCGCGACGAGTCGCAGGATCTCGACCTCGCGGTCGGTCAGCCCGGCCGGCCAGGGCGTGGGGGGCGACAGCCCCGGTGCCGCCGCCGCCCCCACGCCGGCCCCCCCCACGGCGGCGAGGCGCCCCGCCCCCCCGGCCCCC
>NZ_JBHUSF010000379.1:0-7841 GCF_042673295.1 Rhodococcus sp. NPDC057014 | reverse complement strand
GCGGTCCAACGACGGCAACGACTCCGAGATCGGCGGCATGCTGAAGCCGATGATGCCCCGCGCGTTCGGCACCGACGCCGCGGGAGCGTTGTCGGTGAACCACGACTACTTCGTCGACGTCGCGCTCACCGGCACCGACCCGCAGCAGGTCACGTACACGATCGACCCGAAGGCGGTGTGGTCCGACGGCACCCCGATCACGTGGGAGGACATCCAGTCCCAGGCCGCGGCGCTCAGCGGGAGGAACAAGGAGTTCCTGATCGCGAACACGTCCGGGTTCGAGCGGGTGGACCGGGTCGAGCGCGGCGTCGACGACCGGCAGGCGGTGATCACGTTCGCCGAGCCGTACGCGGAATGGCGGGGCCAGTTCGCGGGCAATTCGATGCTCTACCCGAAGTCGGCCACCGCGACCCCGGAGGCGTTCAACACGAGTCTGCGCGACGGGATCTCGGTGACGTCGGGACCGTTCACGATCGCGTCGATCGACCGGGCGCAGAACCGGATCACGTTGGGCCGCAACCCCGCGTGGTGGGGTAACACCCCGAAACTCGACACCATCACCTACAGCGTGCTCGACGACTCCGCGCGCATTCCCGCGCTGCAGAACAACGAGATCGACGCGTCCGGGCTGGGCACGATCGACGAGGTGAAGACGGCGGAGGGATCGGACGGCATCGCGATCCGCCGGGCGCCGGGAACCCAGTTCTCGCACATCACGTTCAACGGTGCGGACGGATCGATCCTCGCCGATCCGCAATTGCGGGTGGCGCTGTCCAAGGGCATCGACCGGCAGGGCATCGCGACCGCGATCCAGAACGGTCTCGTCGACGACCCGAAGCCGCTGAACAATCACGTCTACCTCAGCGGTCAGCAGGGCTACCAGGACAACAGCGCCGCCGTCGCCTACGACCCCGAGGAGGCCGCGCGGCGACTCGACGAACTCGGCTGGAAACTCAACGGCGAGTTCCGGGAGAAGGACGGGCGCAGGCTCGAGATCCGCGACGTGATGTACCAGTCGACCACCTGGGTCCAGATCGCGCAGATCGTTCAGCAGAACCTCGCGCAGATCGGCGCCAAATTGAACATCGACACCCGGGGCGGCACCGGGTTCTTCACCGACGTCATCCAGCCCGGCGACTTCGACCTCGCCCAGTTCTCCTGGGTGGGTGATCCGTTCCCGCTCAGCGGTCTGCCGCAGATCTACGCGTACAACCCGGACGACCTGCAGGGCAATTACGGCCGGATCGGTTCGCCCGAACTGAACGCGCTGATCGAGCGGACGATCTCGGAACTCGACCCGCAGAAGGCGATCGAACTGGCCAACGAGGTCGACACCGCGGTGTTCGAGGAGGGGTTCTCACTGCCGCTGATGCAGGCTCCGGGCAACGTCGCGGTGCGCGACAACCTGGCGAACTTCGGCGCCGCCGGTCTCGCGTCCTACGACTACACCAAGATCGGTTTCCTGAATTAGCGGGTTCGCGGCCGTGCGCTACCCGGTGGCCGTCGGCGGGTGCGCGCTGATGGTGTGCGGCGTGTTCGCGGTCGTCGCCGACGCCGATCAGCTCAGCGCACTGGTCGTCGTGGCGGCGGCGGTGCTCGGGGTCACCGGCTACACGTGGTTCGCGGCCACCCGCACGCTCTCGCGGCACGGCCGGGCGGCCACGGTGCACCGGGTTCGCCAGCAGCATCGGCTGACCAGCAGGTCCTGGATCGAGGTCCGCGAGGAACCGGGTTCGCTGTGGATTCCGGTGTTCTTCGATCCCGCTCTGGTCACCCTGCCGACGCCGACCGCGGCGACGGTGCACGACGCGGGCCGTCGCACCGTGGTGGTGTGGGAGGGCCGTCGCCTGCTCCCCTCCGGGCGGACGCGTCGTTCGGAGCCGCCCGGCCGGTTGATCGACAATCCGTCGCGCCCGGATCCGGACGGTCCGGTGCGCGCCCGGGTCGCGGTCCGGCCCGCCCGCCGGCTTCTCCTCGACGCTCAGTTCGCGGTGGCGGCGCCGTTCGCCGGGGCACTGTGGGTGTACGTCGCGGGCGGCGGGCTTCCCGCGTTCGCCGGCGCGACGTGTGTGGCCGCTGCCGTCGCCGTGTGGTTGGCGGCGATCCGCGGCTCCGACCCCAGCTGACGGCGGCTACGACATGGTGACGCCCGCGCTGACGAAGCACGGCAACAGCCCGGCGATCTCACTCAGCACCGGCCCGAATCCGACGGCGGCCGGTACGGGGTCGTTGACGAACGCGATACCCCGGAACCCGGTGGTGAGGTTCGTGAACTGCACGACGGCGCCGTTCCACTGCGCGAGCGGCGCGGCGGTGGTGTACCGGATCCGGTCGGGTCCCACCCGTTCCGCGTGGAACGTGAGCCACGCACCGGGGGCGCACGTCGACATCGAGCCGGGGACGAACGGCGCGGCGGAGGCGGCGCCCGGCACAGCGAACGACAGCGCGCCCGCGACGGCGACCACCGCTCCCAGCCGACCCAGCACTTTTCGAGTAGACATCGGAATTCCTTTCGGGGCGCGCCAATCCGTCTCCCCGAGTACGGCGGAACCGCGTCACTGAGTGTGAATACCAGGTCCGAGAATTATATCTCCGCAGCTACCTCCGGCCGCTAGCATCCCCGACGTCCAATTCGAGCCGGTCCTCGTCGAACCGGACCACCCGAACGGTGCGAGTGTCGCCCGCCGCCGTGGTCACCTCGAGCCTCCCGTCGTCGTCCGCGGGCACCCAGGTTCCTTCCCGTGGTTCGTCGGCGTCGCCCCGGCCGATCGCCCAGTCGACGAACGAGCCGTCCGGCCGGAATTCGATACCGCCCCGCCCCCTCGCCCGGGGGAAGTCGAATCCGGCGGGCCGGTACACGCGAACACCGTCGTGGTCCTCCTCGAAGGAATGCCGCCAGCGTCCCGCCGCGCCCGGGGCGACCAGTGCGGAGACGGCCGGACTCGCTGCCCGCCCGGTCCACAGCGCCTTCCGGACGCCGTCCAGGCACGCCCCCATCCGGGCGCCCTGGCCCTTCGTGAACATCACCATCCCCGCGTCGTCCGTGTAGTCCATGTAATCCATGAACAGGTCGCCGTGGGGGCCGTTCCCGCAACTGATGTGCGGGAAGCGTGGCATCCCGACGTTCTGCCCGCCCTGATTGGGGGTGTCGGCGACCTCGTCGGAGCCCCGGCACCCGGTGCCGTCGTCGCCCCAGATGTGGAAGAGGTTGAGGTAGTGCCCGATCTCGTGGGTCGTGGTGCGCCCGAGGTCGAACGGGGCCCGCGCGGTCCCCGTCGTCCCGAACGCGGTGTACGTGATCACGACGCCGTCGGTGGAGACGGGGCCGCCGGGGAACTGCGCGTAGCCGAGCAGGCCACCGCCGAGCGCGCAGACCCAGATGTTGAGGTACTTCTGCGTCGGCCACGGGTCGGCGCCGCCGGTCTCCGCGGACTTCACGCCGTCGTTCTGGTCGAATGAATCGACTTCGGTTGCGGTGCGGGTGATTCCGTTCGACGGCCGCCCGTCCGGGTCGGTGTCGGCGAGGAAGAATTCGATGCCGGCGTCGCCGATCAGGTGCTCGAACACGGGCGGAACGGTGTCGATGTCGTCGTTGGTGGCGCGGAAGTCCTTGTTGAGCACCGCGATCTGGCTGTCGATCTGCGCGTCGGAGATGTTCTGCGCCGCGGTCTTCGACACCACGTGCACGACCACCGGAATCCGCACCGGTCCGCGGGCGGCGATCGACTGCAGCGGCTCCAGTTCGATGCTCTGGTTCTCGATCTCCGAGCGGGCGATGCGATACGACTCCGACTCGGTCAGCAGCCGGCGGTGCACGTCCATCGCCCCGCACGTGCGGCGGGTCGGCAGATCGGCCGCTGATTCGCTGGTGCTCATGTCGTCGGGTTTCCTTCCGGTTTCAGAGGATCAGGTCCTGGGGGCGGATCAGTTCGCGGGGCAGGCTGCTCGCCTCGATCCGTTCGAGCGGGTCGGCCGCGATGTAGGGGTGCAGGCCCAGACCGGTCAACCGGGCGATCCGCCGGACGGGTACCTGGAACGTGCGGTACGCGCCGTAGGAGAACGCTTCCTCCCCCTCTGCCAACTCGTCGAGCAGGGCGGCCTGGCTGAGCAGATATCCGGTGACCGAGAGGCTGCCGTCCTGCTTCACCATGGCGACCGTCTTCCAGAACTGCCGTGGCAGCGCCACGCCGCGATACTTCGGGTCGTCCGGTGCGAGAACGGGCCCGGTCACGACGGTGACGGCGAGATCGGCGTTGTCCGCGTTCTTCAGGACGTAGTCCTCGAGCCCCAGCCACAGCGTCTGTCCCGCGTTGAAGCTGTGGTGTTGCGGAGTGCAATTCGTGAAGTGGAACGTGTCGTCGTTCGCCGCCTTCGCCAGCGGGCCCCAGGCCGGGTCGAGACGCCGCACCAGGTGCCCCCGGTCGAGCGGATTGTCGCGGTACACGTCCTCCCCCGTCTGCTGATCGGCGGGAAGCCTCGGGTCGAGTATCCATCTGTCGCTGTCGCGCCGGGGGCTCTGCGACTGCCGTCCGTCGATGTTCACGGCGGTGAACAGTGCCAGCGCCCGCTCGCGGTGCATCACGACGCTGAAGTGGTGATATTTCAACTCCGGAGACGCCACCGCAGGCACCTCGGGCCGCGGCAGTGGTAGCGGCACCCGCAGGAAGTTCTCGTCGTACCCACCCCGGGTGCCGTAGTTCGGATCGATCGAGATCGCTTCGGGCGCCGCGGCCGCCGAGTCGACGGATCCGAGGCGCACCGTGATCTCGAGGGGAACCCGGACGGTCACCTCCCGTTCCTGTTCGAGCACCGGGCGGACCGCCGGCACCGCCCGCTCGGCGCCGAGGACCTCGTCGACGAGGTCCCGCCACTGCGGGGTCAGGTTCTGCGCACGCACGTATTCGAGTATGCGGCTGATCCGCACCCCCTCGTTGAGGACTCCACCGAACTCGGTGTGCTGCGGCGCCCGCACACTCGCGTGGTGCAGGGCGACCACCTCCCACTGATCGTTGAAGACCGGTGAACCCGAGGATCCGGGTTCGGTGTCGGCCGAGTAGTGCAGGAACCGTTCGGGAATGTCGACGATGCGGTTCTCCCGCAGCGCAATCTGCTTCTTCTCGCCGCGGGGATGCTGCACGATGGTCACGAACTCGCCGATCACGGCCTTGCCCTCCGCCTGGATCAGCGGGCTGAAACCGAACTGCGCGAGCGTCCCGGGCTCGGCCCCGACCGCGACCAGCGCGAAATCGCGTTCCCGGTCGGCGAGGTAGAACCGCCCCGGATCGAGCGGAAACATCTGCACGGGCCGCGGTTTTCCGTCGACGCCGTCCTGGTAGTCGAACTCGATCACGCTGCTGCGGGCGGTGTCGGCGTCCGGCAGCACGTGGTGGTTGGTCAGCAGCAGGGCAGGTGAGACGAGGAAGCCGGTGCCGTAGCCCTGCAGGGCGCCCCGGGCGTCGCGGATATTCACCCGTCCGATGGACCGAGCGGCGGCGACGCCGGCATCGAGGTAGCGGGCGCCGACGAAATCGGCTGTGCCGACGATCTTCTCGAGAATCCGATCCGGGAGGGTGTCCGACGCCCAGTCGTCCTCGCAGTAGTAGCGACCGAGCCGGTCCACCCGCTTCGCGATCCGTTCGGGCGTATCCGCCGCGGCAACCCCGCCGGGACCGGTGAGCGCCTCCACGTGCTCGCCGCGCTGCGGTGCCCGTTCCCGCGCGCGCAGTTCTGCCGCATCGTGTTGTCGTTGCCGTTCCGCCTCGAACGTTCCCGCGTGGGTCGCGCGCTGCGACTGCCCGTCTCCGATGTTGTCGACGATGGTCATGACTCGGTCCTCACGTAGGCGGCGGCTCGATGCTGTGCCTGCCAGCGTTCCCGCCGCGGGCGGACCGGTCCTGCGTAGCCGGCTACTCGTTTCTCGGTCCGACCGCGGCGCCGGCGCGTTCGTACTGTTCGACGCCGTTCCGGACGACCCGGCGAATGCGGGTGCCGTCGGCCACCAGGGCGTCGAGCAGCGGAACCGCCAGTTCCGGGCGGATCGGGATTTCCGCGAGCAACTGCCCGAGTTCGAGTGCGTCCGATCCGAGTGCTCCGACGACCACCTCCCGCCGCGCGCTGTCCAATGCCGCGTCGACGTCGAGTTGCTTCGCCGTGTCACCCCCCGAAGTCGATATCGGTGTCGCCGTCTCGACCAGCAGCGCCCGGACGTCCTGCGCGGCCAGGTCGCGGTCGGTCGCCCAGACCAGCATCGCCGCGACCGCCACGTACAGCGCGGCGAAGGTCGTGCCCTCCATCTCCGGTCGGTCGACCAGCCGCTCGCACGTCGTCCCGGTGATCGTCCGCGGCGCGTAGACGTCGGGTTTGCCCGCGTCGGGGAAGTACGGGGTTTCGTGGGTGAGGGTGCCGTCGTCTTCGACGGCACCGACGGCGAACGCCTCCGCACTCCACGCGGGATACGCCGGTTCGTCGGAGTGGTCGCCCGAGACGATCACGAGTCGTCCGTCGCCGACCAGGCGTGCGATGACGGCGTTCTGTGCGTCGGACGGGACCGCGTTGCCGTAATCGAACACCAGGATGTCCGCGTCGGCGAGGGCGGCGTCCTCCATCCACCGGCAGACGTCGCGTTCGGACGGGGCACCGTGCGCGAAGGCCATCTCCTGGGGCAGGAGTTCGGCCAGCGCCGATTCGCCCTGCCCCGTCTCGCCGGCCACCACCCGGCCCGGGACGTCGTGCCGGATGGCGCACTGCGTGACGGCCACCGCGATCTCCTCACGACGACCGGCCGTGAACGGTCCCGCCACCGCCAACCGCAGTGCGTGCCGCACCGTCGCCGCGGCGGCCGGCTCGGCCTCGGGTGCCCCGGAGCCGGCGCCGAAGAAGTCGGACCCGTTCGACACCGGCGGTGCCGGCTTCGCGGCACCGACACCCAGTTGCCGGACGAGCAGCGGCAGGTCCCGCGGTTCGAACATGCCGTCCTGGGCGGCGAGATCCGCCAGCTGCTCCCACAGTTCCAGGTGCCGCACGTCGGTGTAGAGCCGGGAGAGGTCCTGCTCCGGGTAGCGCGTCAGCGTGGGCAGGTTGCGCCGGATCCATTGCCACACTTCGGGCCAGGACAGAGCGTCGAGGCGGATCGTGCGCACTTCCGCGGCGCGGAGCGACTCGGTCAGTCCTGCGAGTTCCCCGGTGGTCGCCACGGCGAGCCGCGCGTCGCCCCGACGCTGTGTCAGCAGGACCAGGGCGTCGAGGAGGTCCGAGGCGCCGGGGGCGTCGCCGACCAGCAGGTCGCCGTCGTCGACGACGATCGCGGTGGGAACTTCGGTGAGGTCGTCGAGTAGCCGCTCCCACCAGTCACCGGCGCTGAGCCGGCCGGGCCGGGCGGTACGGACCCCGGCGTCGTCCATCAACTCGGCGACGATCCGGGACAGTTCGCGGAGCGGGTCGGGTTTCGCGAGCAACCGTTTCGCGCTGACGAACAGATGCGCGATCTGCGGTTCGAGTTCCTCGAGCACGCGGTCCAGGAGGGCCGTCTTTCCGGTGGAGGGCATCCCGACCACGTGCAGCAACCGGGCGGACGTCCGCCCCGACAGCACGTCCACCCCCTCCCGCAGTTCCGCGAGGCGGGAGATGAAGCGGAGTTCGCCCTGCCGGATCCCGATCCGCCGCGAGATCCGCCGGGGCGACGGTTCCGGCCGAGCCTTCGCGTCCGGGTCGACGATCGCGCCGGGCTCGCTGCCGCCGACGAACAGGCAGGGCACCGCCCAGTCGAGCAGGGGGTCGCCGCTGTTCTCGTCGCCCTTGATCGCGAGCCGCGCCAGCCGCTACGCCTCCGCGACGGGCTGGCC
>NZ_JBHUSF010000378.1:0-7843 GCF_042673295.1 Rhodococcus sp. NPDC057014 | reverse complement strand
GACGCCGGTGCCGAGGTGGAGGTCGTCACCCCCGAACGCATCATCGCTCCGCTGGTCGGGGGGTCGAACTACCCGGCCTATCTGAAGAATTTCGCGGAGCACTCGGTGCGTACCACTCTGGGTACCCGGGTCACCAAGGTCGCCCGCGACGCCGACCGCCGCCTCACGGTCACCCTCGAGGACGAATACGTCCACACCACCGTGACCCGCACCGTCGACCAGCTCGTCGTCGAGCACGGCACGGTCCCGGTCGACGACGTGTACTTCGAACTCAAGGACCGCTCCCGCAACCACGGGGCCGTCGATCAGGACGCGCTGCTGCGACTGCAACCGCAAACCCTCGTGACCAACGAGGACAGCACCTTTCAGCTCTTCCGCGTCGGTGATGCGGTCTCGAGCCGCAACATCCACGCCGCCATCCTCGACTCCAACCGCCTGTGCATGGCCATCTAAGGCCACCTCGCAACGTAGATCCACGACGCACACCCTCACCTGAACGGAGAAAATCATGGCTGACCTCACCGGCAAAGTAGCCCTCATCAGCGGCGGCTGCCGCGGACAGGGCGAGGCCGAGGCCCGGCTGTTCGCCGAACGCGGCGCGAAGGTCGTCATCGCCGACATCCTCGACGACGACGCCGCCAAGCTGGCAGCGGACATCGGTGCCGACCGCGCACTCGCCGTGCACCTCGACGTCAGCGACCCGCAGCAGTGGGCCGACGCCCTGGCCGCCGGAATCGACGCCTTCGGGCACGTCAACGTGCTCGTAAACAACGCCGGTATCTTTCACCAGGGCACCATTGTCGAGACCCCGGTCGAGCGATACCGGCGCATCATCGAGGTCAACCAGATCGGCGTGTTCCTCGGTATGCAGACCCTCGCACCGCACATGGCGAAGATCGGGCACGGCTCGATCATCAACATAGTCTCGGTGTCCTCGTTCGCGCCGCTGGACTACACCGCTGCCTACGCCTCGACCAAGTCGGCGCTGCTGGCGATGTCGAAGGCCGCCGTCGGCGAACTCGGACCCCAAGGGATCCGCGTCAACATGATCCACCCCGGTGGAGTGGCCACCGAGATGGGCGCACCGCAGGGCGCAGTCCCCACCGAATACTCCAAAGCCCCCCTCGGCCGAATTGGCCAGCCCCGCGAGATCGCCACGGTCGCAGCATTCCTGGCCTCCGAGGACGCCTCGTACTGCAGCGGCGCGGAGATCCTCGTCGACGGTGGCTGGACCGTCGGAACCCGCAACCCCTGGATCACGACGGACTGAGAACGGCACCGACTTCCGGTCACAGAGCGACTGCCCGACCGACCGGAACACCCCGGTGCGGGGCGACTCGACACTCTCGACGCTGCGAGTGCCGGGGCGCCCCGCACTGCGGCCCACGGACCGTATACAACGGTGCCGACTGACATCCCCACGGACCCGGTGTGCGATAGACCCACTCGGTATCGGGTTCCCATTTCAGAGAGCGTGAGATGACCAACGCGGAACATCCATTGCCCGACACCCCCGACACACCCGCTCACCGGCCTCGTGTCCTGGTCACCGGCGTCGAACAGATCGAAGGTGCCGGCGCTGCCCGCGTCCTCGCCGAGGCTGGCTGCCGGGTCATCGCACATAGCTTCTCGGCCGACGCCGCCGACGCTGTCGCCACCGAGATCACCGAGGCCGGGGGGACCGCCTACCCTGCCGTGGCTGATCTGACGATCGAGGCCGACGTCGACCGACTCTTCGCTGGTCTCGAAGACCGGCACGGCGGCATCGATTCCCTGATGCACACCGCCTGGCTGCCCGGACCGGAAACCGCCACGAACAATCTGGCCGACATCGCTCCTGCCGATTGGGGGCGTTTCACCTACGACCACATGGCGATGCTGTTCCTGACCACACGCCGCGCCGCGTCGTCGATGCAGCACAATCCTGCACCGGGCACCATCCTCACCGTCACCGGTTTGGGAGCCGGGCTTTCGATCGAGAACCCGGACTCGGGTCCCGCCCGCGACGCGATCAACGGCGCCGTCGAATCGTTCACCATGGCCGCGGCCCGCGACAACGCCCTGGCCGCATTGCGCATCAACACCATCCGGCTCACCCCCTCCATCGGGGCGGACGTCGCCGACGCGGTCCCGCCCAGCCTCGACGAGCTTCTGGTCCTGCTGCTGGTCGAGCGGCCCCTCGGATCGGGGCACGTCATCCCGGCGGCACCGACCTACGCCCTGGTCCCCAGCTGACCACCACTCAGACATCACAGGAGACCTCACCCGTGACCGTGACATCCGAACCCACCGCCCCGCAGAAGGTCGAACTGACCGACGAGGAGATCTTCGCCGGCCACGTCGGGGGAAAGCTGTCCGTGGAGTTGACGACCTCGCTGGACACTCAGCGGGATCTGTCGATCGCGTACACGCCGGGGGTGGCGCAGGTCTCGCGCGCGATCGCCGCCGACGAGACCCTCGCCGACCGCTACACCTGACCTGCCTCACGGGCGCATCGTGATCGCCGACTGGCGATGCGACTGGACCGGACTCGGTGTCGCGGAGATGATCGCCCGCAGCGGTGGCCGCAAGGTCACGCTCTGCGTCAACGGCAATGCCGCGGGGGAAATGCTGCAGCAGTACACACGAAATGCGATGCTCGCCGCCGTGTTCGAGGCGAACGTCGAGATCATGACCAACGTCCGCCTCTACGGCGCCGACGAGGACAGCGTGTACCTGCAGAACACGTTGACGGCCCAACCGGTTCTCGTCGACGACGTCGCCGGTCTCGTACTGGCGCTCGGGCACCGGCAGAACGACACTCTGCTCCGCGAACTCCAGACGCTGGGAACGCAGGTCCACGCGATCGGGGACTGCATGTCGCCGCGCACCGTCGAGGAGGCGACCCTGGACGGACTGCGGGTGGCGAGCGGTATCTGAGCTCCTGGTGTCTGCGCGTGCGGCAGCCGGCGCCGGTGCTAGTCGCTGCCGCCGCGGCTGATCCGGAGAGCGGTCAACGCCATCCCGAACGAGGCGATATCCGCCGAGCTCTTGGTGCTCCGGCCGGAGAGTGACTCGATTTTCTTGAGCCGGTGCCAACGTCTGGCGGTGGATCATGAGCTTGTCTGCCGCGGCCGCCCAGCTCCGGTCCACGGTCAAGAACGTGTCGAGTGTCTCGACCAGTTGGGTCTGGTTCTTCTCGTCGTGGTCCATCAGCTCACCGAGAATGGCGCGCGCCGCGAAGTGCGCCTCGCTCAGCGTCCGGGGAAGGAACAGCGGAGCGGCGGTGGAATATTCCGCGACGGCGCTGCCATCCGCACGCGCGGCCTGCAGCGCCCACCGCGCCTGCCGGACACTGTCGGGGACCCGCTGCAGGGTGGAGGTGCCGGCAGACAGGCCCAGGTGGGGGATGTGTGGACCCAGCAGGTCGACGGCGGCCTCGATGTGGTCTGCCGCCAACAGCAGGTAACCCTCTTCGCCCACCACACACGACAGCCTCGGTGTCTCGTTGTCGCCGAGAACGATGCGAGCCGCCCGCACATCGGGGGAGTCGAACCCGATCACCATCCACTCCCGGTCGGCCAGACCGACCTGCTCGAGGCGCGGTTGGGCGGCATCCGATCCCAAGGTTCCGTCGATGATCTGCTCGAACAGTGCAGCCCTGAGTGCGTCGTCTCGCTCGCGCTGGCGGGTGACCCTTTCCACCTCGATTCCGATCAGGCTCTGGGCGTGCAGCAGACCGAACGCGTCGAGATCGACGTCGGAGGTGCCGACGGCGACCAGCATGCAGGGACGGTGGGTGGGGAGGGGGAACGCGGTGGCGGCGAGTGTTCCGTCCACCTCGACGGCGAGCCGTGCGAGCACCTCGGGGCGGTACTCGACGTCGACCACGTGCAGTTCGTAGCCGAGTTCGATGGACAACCGTTCCAGCAGTGGCGATTCGGCTTCGGTCATCGTCGCCGACCGGGCCACCTCGTACAGGCGGCTGAGCCGGGCGATCCGGCTGATCTGCTCGCTCTGACTGGCTACGGCAACCGTGCGGCCCATCGCCGAGAACGGCGTCGATTGCGACACGGGTGAGCACCGGGAAGTCGAGAGCATCGGCCTCGGCGAGCATCGTGGCGGTCAGGGGAGGCACCTTCATATCGTCGCCCACCGCGATCCCGGCGATACCGGCCCGCGCGAGCTGGCGAACGAGTTCGACCTGGTCGCCTTCCTCGGCCGGGACGCAGATACGACCGCGGCATCGCCGCCCGCCGAGGAGCCCACACCCACCTCGAAGAGGTCACCGACATCCTCGACGGCATCGAATACGATGCCGACAAACTCCTCGCCGACCTGCTTGCAATCCTCGACCGCGCAGGGAGTGACTGACAGAACAGGTGCCCGACGGTCTTCGGGCGGTTTGCTGCGAAAGTCGGAACTATCGTGCCCGAGACGCACAAACCATTAGTGAAGCAACAAGTTTCGAGATAATCGCCGACAAGATTGCGATGGTGTGGCGGTGTAGCGCTACACCGCCACACCAGCATGCAGCTATGTGAGTGCGTGACTTTTCAGGGCTGCGAGGATGTCCTGAACCTGGTCCTTGGCGTCACCGAAGAGCATCTGTGTGTTGTCCCGGAAGAACAGGGGATTCTGCACGCCCGCGTATCCGGTGGCCATGGATCGCTTGAACACCACAACGTCGGTGGACTCCCAGACGCGAAGCACCGGCATGCCGGCGATCGGGCTGGCCGGGTCTTCGGCGGCGGCTGGGTTCACGGTGTCGTTGGCCCCGATGACGAGCACGACATCCGTCTCGGCGAGGTCGTCGTTGATTTCGTCCATCTCCAGGACGATGTCGTAGGGCACCTGCGCCTCGGCGAGCAGTACGTTCATGTGCCCGGGCAGCCGCCCGGCCACCGGGTGCACACCGAACCGGACCTGAACGCCCTGCTGGCGCAGTTGACGGGTCAGCTCCGCGACCGGGTATTGCGCCTGCGCCACGGCCATGCCGTAACCGGGGGTGATGACCACCGATTTGGCCTCGGCCAGCAGCTCCGCCACACCCGCGGCGTCGACCTCGCGGTGATCGCCCGTCACGTCCACTCCGCCCGGGGAGGTTGGTGCACCGAAGCCACCCGCGATGACGGAGATGAACGAGCGGTTCATCGCCTTGCACATCACGTAGGACAGGAATGCACCCGAGGAGCCGACGAGCGCGCCGGTGATGATCAGCAGGTCGTTGGACAACAGGAAGCCCGACGCCGCAGCGGCCCAACCGGAGTAGCTGTTGAGCATCGACACGACCACCGGCATATCACCGCCGCCGATCGAGGCGACCAGGTGGATCCCCAGCATCAATGCCAGGGCCGTCACCACGCCGAGCAGCCACAGTGCCGGGGTGTTCACGAACATCACCGTGAGCACGGCGAACGCCACTAGCGCACCGAGGTTGAGCAAGTTCTTGCCCGGCAGCTGCAGCGGTTTCGACGGGATCTTCGCCGACAGCTTGAGGTAGGCGACGATCGAGCCGGTGAACGTCACCGCGCCGATGAACACACCGATCACGACCTCGGCATGGTGGATGCCCAGCAGCGTCCCGGCCAGCTCGGTGTGCCCGGACTCGACCTCGAGGAATCCGTTCCAGCCGACGAGCACCGCCGCGAGACCGACGAAGCTGTGCATCAGGGCGATCAGCTCCGGCATGCCGGTCATCTCGACAACTCGGGCCCGCCACAGCCCGATCGCGCCGCCGATCACCAATGTGGCCACGAGCAGGGCAATCCCGAGACCGGACGCCGATTCAAGCGCGGTCGCCGCCGTCGCGATCAGGGCGATCGCCATGCCGATGACGCCGAAAACAACGCCGGAGCGGGAAGTCTCGTGCTTGGACAGACCCGCGAGGCTGATCACAAACAGCAAGGCGGCGATCAGGTAGGCCGCCGCCGTCCACGTCGCAGTATTCATGTCCTACCTCAGCTCCTCGAGAACATCGACAGCATGCGGCGGGTCACCGCGAAGCCACCGACGATGTTGATTGCCGCCAGCAGTACGGCGACTGCGGCCAAGGCGGGGACCAGCATCCCGTTGCCGCCCGAGCCACCGGTGCCGATCTGCAGGATGGCGCCCACCACGATGATTCCCGAGATCGCGTTGGTGACCGACATCAGCGGTGTGTGCAGGGCATGGTGCACGTTCCCGATCACGTAGAAGCCGATCACGACGGCCAGGACGAAGACCGTCAGGTGCGCGGCGAGCTCGGCCGGCGCGAACGCTGTCGCCAAGAACAACGCCGCCGCGCCGACGATCCCGACGGCGGCCCGGGTCAATGGTGACTGGGTCTTTTTCGGTGTCTGTTCGGCCGTCGTGTCCGCCGCTTGCGGGGCGGCAGGGGCGGCGCTCACCGACACCGGGGGCGGCGGCCACAGCGTCTCTCCCTGGTGGGCGACGGTCAGCCCGCGCTGCACCACGTCGTCGAAGTCGAGCACCAGGTGCCCTTCCTTGCCGGGGGTGAGCAGCTTGAGAAGATTGAGCACGTTCGTGCCGTACAACTGCGAGGCCTGGGCGGGCAGCCGGGCGGGCAGGTCGGTGTAGCCGACGATCGTGACCCCGTTGTCGGTCACGGCGACCTCGCCGGCCACTGTCCCCGCCACGTTGCCGCCCTGCGCGGCCGCCATGTCGACGATCACGCTGCCGGGCTTCATGGACGCGACCTGTTGGGCGTCGAGCAGCCGCGGGGCCGGACGGCCCGGGATCAGGGCGGTAGTGATCACGATGTCGACGTCCGCGGCCTGCTCCGAGTAGATCTCCGCCGCCCGACGGTCGTACTCCTCCGAGGTCGCCTTGGCGTAGCCGTCCGTGCTCGCCTCCTGGACGACCTCGACCGCCAGGTACTCGCCGCCCAACGACTTGACCTGGTCGGCGACCTCGGGCCGCGGATCCGTGGCCCGCACGACAGCGCCGAGGCTGTTCGCCGCCGCGATCGCCGCGAGTCCGGCCACGCCGGCACCGGCGACCAGTACCTTCGCCGGCGGGACCTTGCCCGCCGCGGTGACCTGGCCGGTGAAAAACCTGCCGAAGACATGCGCCGCCTCGACCACGGCCCGATACCCCGCGATGTTCGCCATCGAGCTCAGCACATCCATCGACTGCGCTCGTGAGATCCGCGGCACCGCGTCCATGGCCAGCGCTGTGACACCCTGCCGTGCCAGCGCCTCGAGCCGATCCGGGTCGAGCGCCGGGGCCAGCATTGCGATCACCGTAGTATCTGTCCGCAGCGCGGGGATCTCGTCTGGCTGTGGGGCGTTGATCATGACGACAACGTCGGCGTCCCACACCTGTCCGGCCGACACCTCGGCCCCGGCCTCGGCATAAGCCGCGTCGGCGAACCCGGCCCGCTCACCCGCCCCTGACTGCACGGTCACCGCATGGCCGAGGTCGACGACCTTGCGCACGGTGTCAGGGGTCAGGGCGACGCGAGTCTCGGCCTTGACGGTCTCTGCCACCAATCCGATCCGCATCGGAGATGCGGCGGGAGGAGGGGCGGGGGAAGGGAGCGTTGGTGGACTCTCGCTCATTCGTACTCCTTGCTCAGCGGGGCGCATCCATGCGTGGACACAGGTCGAGACCCGTCCAGGTCGACAACAGGTTGTCGACCTGGACGTAAACCGATGGACAGTTCGAGCAAAGCTACAGCCTGACCCGGGAACGCGGGGTTCCTAATAGCGCGTAGCCGCCGCATCGATCAGCGTTGCTTCCTCTCCATGGGCGAGTCGGCACAATCGTGCGGTGCGAACTCACCACCGCCGGCAGTGGCAGTCGATCTCGCGGCAGGCGGCGGATTCGCGCCAGTCTCCCGAGTGTGGCCGCGTCGGAGGGC
>NZ_JBHUSF010000377.1:0-7939 GCF_042673295.1 Rhodococcus sp. NPDC057014 | reverse complement strand
GCACCTGGACGATCGGCGCGTACGCGGGCGACTCGCGGACCGCGAGCGCCCGGGCCACCCGCTCGAACGGGACGTCGCGGTGCTCGAACGCCTCCCGGTCGACGTCGCGAACGTGACGGAGGTGCTGCGTGAACGTCGCGTCCGGTTCGGCGCGGGTCCGGAGGACGAGGAGATTCTGCCCCCGGTCCACGGTGGCCGTCGTTCCGACCGCGACCTCCGGGGCACCGGAGAGCCGGCTCAGCAGCACGGTCGCGGCCGCATGCAGAACGGTGAACGCGGGGGTGTCGTGTTCGTCGGCCAAGGCCCGCACTCCGCGGTGGATCTCCGCGCCGATCGGGACGTCGACGCGGTCGACGCTCCCGGACTGCGCGGGCGGCCGGGCCCGATCGGACGGCAGGTTCAGCACTTCGGGCATCCCCGACAGCCGTTCGGTCCAGTACCCGAGGTGGTTGGCCTCGCGGCGCCGCCGCTCGCCTTCGCGGGCGGTCGCCTCGTGAACGGTCGCGAGCCGGGCCTGTGGATCCGCCGCGACGAACTCTTCCAGCAGTTCGACGAAGTGCCGGTGGTGCCGGCGCAGCGCCGCATCCTCGTATCGGTTCGGGTTGGCCCGGAAATCGACGAAGATCTCCGCCGGCGTCCCACTCGGATACACGTTGACGAGGAGGTCTTCCACCGGGCCCGAGGTGACGATGTGATACTCGCCGACCAGGGGGCCGAGCACCACGTCCTGGTGGAACAGCATGACGTTGACCATGGGTCCGTGCAGTTCCGCCACACCGCCCGCGCCGACGTCGCGGCGGATGTCCTCGACGCTGCACCGCTGATGCCGCAACGCGCCCATCAGCTCTCGCCTGACCTGCGACACGAGGTCCGCGACCGCCCCGCTCTCGTCGACGGTGATCGGCAGCGGTGCGACGCTGACCGTCATCCCGCCGGAATTGCGCAGCAGCGACGTGGTCCGCCCGGACATCGGAACATTCACGAGGACTTCGGTTTTCGCGGTGGCCCGCGACAGGTAGCAGGCGAAGGCCGCGATGATCGTCACGGCCGCCGCGGCGGTCGCCTGACTGTCGGAACTCTGGATGCCGGACGCGGCCGCCTCGGACAGCAGCGCGCTCTCGACCGTGCTCCTGGCGAGTGCCGGCGCAGGCGCGTCGGCCAGGGTCGACCCGCCGACTCCCGCGACTCGCTCGGCCCAGTACTCCCGATCGGCCACGAACCGATCGGACGCCCGGTAGCGGGCGTCGACGTCGTACAGTGCGCGCAGCGTCGCGGCCCGGCTCGGATCCGGTTCGCGACCGGCGACCGCGGCCGAATACCGGTGCGCGATGCGGTTGATCAGCGTCATGGCACCGTAGCCGTCGAGCGCGACGTGGTGAATGCGGCTGTACCACAGGTAATGCGCCTCACCCACGCACAGGATCGACGTCTCGAACAGCCGATCGGCGTCGAGAGCGAGTGGGGCCTGGTAGTCCCGGTCCATCCATTCGTGCGCGGCGGCGACCGGGTCGGCGTCGCCGCGAAAGTCGACGAACTCGATGGACGTGTCGGTGGTGTGGTCCACGTACTGCATCGGCCTGCCGTCGACCTCGACGACCTTGAGGAACGGCGACTGGAACTCGCGGGCAACCACGATGGTCTCGCGTCGCAGCAGGTCGATGTCGAGGTCGCCGTGCAACTCCACGTAGTGCGCCACCGAGATGGGCACCGCGGGGTCGAGTTGCTGCGCGAACCACGTGGCACGCTGCGCCGCGGACAGCGGGAATGCGTCCGCGTCCGAATTCTGTGTAGCCGGCTTCCGCGTGTCTGGGGCCTTCACGGTGGTTCCTCCCCGTACGGTATCCCCGACCGTCGACGTCGTGAGTGCGTCCGGATCCTGACTCGCGAATGCGGGAGGCGGTAGTTCTTCTCCGTCCCCCAGGTCATTCGTTCGCCGTCCACAGGGCGCACAGACCCCATCGTTGCACAGCGGTGTGGCCGCATTCAGCCGATTCGGTCGTCGCGGCGCGGGGTGCGATCGGCGCCCAGATACCTCGACAGCACCGGCCCGATGACGGCGAGGGACTGCGGCTCGATCATGTCGTTGTGCCCACAATCCACCGGATACTCCACGATCCGTCCGGTCACCAGCGGTCGCCACTCGTCCACCGACCGCGCGCGGGTGGTGCCGTCGTCGTCACCGGTCGCGGGGAAGATCAGCAGCTCACCGTCGTAGACCTGCGGCTCGAACCGGTGGACGAGTTCCCGCGAATTCTCGTATCCCGCGTTGATCCGCTCGAGGTGTTCCCCGCGCAGCCCGGAGTCGCTACCCCACGATTCGTTGAGCAGTTGCGCTGCGCGTTCGTACGTGAGTTCGCCGTCGGTGGCGACGACGAGGCCCAGCCCGCGGAGCAGGTCCCGCATGTCGAGTTTCCCGAACAGCGGGTCCTCGCCGTTGTCGGGATAGCTGTCCATGACGGCGAGGGTCGCGACGTCGTCGCCTGCGCGCTGCAGTTCGACGGCCATCGCGTGGGCGATGACCCCGCCCAGCGACCAGCCGAGCAGGTCGTACGGTCCCTCCGGCTGAATGGCCTTCATCTCCTCGACGTACCGGTGCGCGAGTTGCTCGATCGACCGGTACTCGCCGTCCCCGCTGATCGTGGGCAGTTGCAGACCGTACGCGCGACGGTCGGCGGGCAGATACCGGACGAGGCCCGCGTATCCCCAGGACAGCCCGATTCCCGGGTGTACGCAGAACAGCGGTCGGCCGGTGCCCTCGGTGCGCAGGGGAATCACCACCGCCAGCGCCTCCGTCACTGCGCCCTCCGCCGACGGAAGTGCGATTCTGCGGGCGAGGCCGGACGGTGTGGGATCGAGGAACATCCACTGCAACGGGATCTTCCGGTCGAGTCGCTCCTGCAGCGCGGCGACCGCCTTCGTGGCGAGCAGGGAGTTGCCGCTCCTCTCGAAGAAGTTGTCGTCGGCCCCGACCCGGTCGAGACCGAGCACCTCGGCGAACACGTCCACGATCGCCGCCTCGAGGTCGGTGGCGGGCGGGCGGAAGCGGGTGCCCGACAGGAACTCGGGAGCGGGCAGCGCGGCGCGATCCAGCTTGCCCACCGGCGTCAGCGGGATCCGGTCGAGCACGACGATCGCGGCGGGCACCATGTGGGACGGCAGCCGTTCACCGACGAGGCGGGAGAGTTCCGCGGTGTCGACGTCCGCGCCGCCGACCGGCCGGACATAGGAGACGAGAAGCGGTTCCCCGGCCGGCCCGTCCCGGCCGATCGTGACGGCGAACCCGACATCGGGGTGGGCGGTGAGGACGGCGTCGATCTCGCCGGGCTCGATGCGGAACCCGCGGATCTTCACCTGGAAGTCGCTGCGCCCGACGTATTCGAGCGTGCCGTCGCGGCGCCACCGCACCACGTCGCCCGTGCGATACATCCGGTCGCCGGGGGCGCCCCACGGCGCGGCCACGAAACGGGACGCCGTCAGACCGGACCGGCGATGATAGCCGGAGGCCAGGGCGCGTCCCGAGACGTACAACTCACCGACCACACCGACCGGCACCGGGCGCAGCCGGGAATCGAGCACCACCTCCGCCACGCCGCGGGTGGGTGCGCCGAGTGTGATCGGGTCGCCCGGCACCAGCGCGTCGCTGATGTTCGACATGATCGTCGTCTCGGTCGGCCCGTAGGCGTTGAACATCCGGCGGCCGGGCGCCCACCGCGCGACGAGTTCGGGTGGGCAGGCCTCACCGGCCACGACCAGCGTCCGCAGCGACTCGAAGCCCAGCGGGTCCATCGACGCCAGTGCGGTCGGGGTGACGAACCCGTGGGACACCCGCTCTTCGCTCAGCAGCGCGGCCAGTTCGGTGCCGCCGTAGATCGTGGGGGGCGCGATCACCAGCGTCGCACCCGCGCAGAACGCCATGACGAGTTCGAAGACGGACGCGTCGAAACTCGGCGACGCGAAGTGCAGTACCCGCGAGCCCCGGGTGACGGCGAGGCGGTCCCGCTCCTCCGCGGCGAGGTTCGCCAGGCCGCGGTGCGTGACGGCCACACCCTTGGGGACGCCCGTGGATCCGGACGTGTAGATGAGGTACGCGGGATGCGATTCGTGCAGCGGCGCGGTCCGGTCCGCGTCGGTGACCGGGCCGGGCGACTGCGTCCTGATTCGATCGGGGTCCCGGGCGTCGTCGAGCACGATCCAGGTCACGGCGGCGGGCAGCCGATCTCGGTGTTCCCGGACCGTCACGCCCGACACCGCACCCGAGTCGGTGAGCATGTGCTCGATCCGGTCGGGCGGATACCCGGGGTCGACCGGCAGGAACGCGGCGCCGGTGCGGGCGACGGCCCACACCGACAGCACCGATTCGATCGACCTCGACATGCTTAGCGCGACAGTGGTTCCCGGTCCCGCACCGGCCTCGATCAGCCTGCGTGCCAGCCGATTCGACGTCTCGTCGAGTTCGCGGTACGTGATCACCCGGCCCCGGTACGACAGCGCGTCGGCGTCCGGGTCGAGTCGGACCGCGGCCGTCAACAGGTCCGGCAGCAGAAGGTTCGGCGCGTCGGGTGCTCCGCGCGCCGGGGTGAGCGCCGCGACCTCGTCGGTGCCGAGGATGTCGATGTCGCCGACCGGGACGCTGGGTTCGGCGGTGACGGAGTCGAGGATGCGCACGAAACGTTCCGCGAAACCCTGCACCGTGTCGGCGTCGAACAGATCGGTCGCGTAGTCGATCGCCCCCGTCATGCCCGCCGGGGTGCCGTCGGTGTCGAACCGCTCGTCGAGGATCACCTCGAGGTCCACCTTCACGACGGCGAGGTCGGGATCGAGTCCCTCGACGCTCAGCCCGGGCAACCGAAGCGCGGGATTGTCGGTGTTCTGGAATTCGAGGGACACCTGGAACAGCGGCGAGTGGGCGGTCGAGCGCACCGGGCCGACAGCGTCCACCACCCGTTCGAAGGGCAGGTCGGCGTGTGCGAAGGCACCGAGATCGGCGTCGCGGACCTGCGCGAGCAGGTCGCTGAACGGCTGCCCCGCCTCGATCGTGGTGCGCAGGGCCAGCGTGCCGACGAACATGCCGACGAGGTCGTCGAGCGCCGCCTCGCCGCGGCCGGCGATCGGGGTGCCGATCGCCACGTCGCTCGTGCCGCCGAGCCGCCCGAGCAGGACGGCGAGTGCGGCGTGCACGATCATGAACTCGGTGGACCGGTGCTCGCGGGCCGCCGCCCGGATCCGCTCGTGCAGCCCCGTGCCGATCGTGAAACCCACCCGGTCGCCGTGGAACGACTGCTGCGCCGGACGCCGGCGGTCGGTGGGCAGTTCGAGGAGTTCCGGCAGCCCGGCGAGCGCGGACTCCCAGTACGACAGTTGCCGCGAGATCAGCGACCCGGGGTCGTCCTCGGAACCCAGCAGTCTGCGCTGCCACAGGGTGTAGTCGGCGTACTGGACCGGTAGCGGTGTCCATGCGGGAGCGCGACCGTGGGCTCGGGATTCATACGCCACCATCACATCCCGCACCAGCGGCGCCATCGAGAAGCCGTCGGCCGAGATGTGGTGCACCACGACGGCGAGGACCCGTGTGGTCCGGTCGAGCGTGAACAGGGCGATGCGCAGCGGGACCGCGGCGGCGACGTCGAAGCCCGCCGACACCAGGTGGGTGAGTTCTTCGCGGAGCCGGCCGTCGTCCGCGACCGCGGTCGGCGGAGCCATCGGCGCCGGCGGCGGGAGGACCTCCTGCACCGGTTCGCCGTCACGGAGCGGGAAGCGGGTGCGCAGCGACTCGTGCCTGGTCACCACGTCCGTGACCGCCAGCCTCAGCGCGTCCACGTCGAGGTCGCCGGTGAGCCGCACGACCATCGGGATGTTGTAGGCGGGCGAACTCGTGTCGAACTGGTTGATGAACCACATGCGCTGCTGGGCGTAGGACAGCGGGATGCGGCTCGGGCGGTCCCCGGCGGTCAGGGCGGGACGGCCGGACGGGCCCGCTCCCGTGTGCTCGATGCGCGCGGCGAGCGACTCCACCGTGGGCGCTTCGAACAACGCCCGCACGCCGATGTCGGTGCCGAGCGCGGCGCGCAGGCGGGCCACCGCGCGGGTGGCGCTCAGCGAGTTGCCGCCGAGGTCGAAGAATCCGGCGTCCGCGCTGACCCGGTCCAGTCCGAGTACCTCCGCGAAGACGTCGGCCACCGTCTCCTGCACCGGGTCGGCGGGTGCCCGGTATTGCCCAGCGCCGACGTCGAATTCGGGGGTGGGCAGGGCCTTGCGGTCGAACTTGCCGACGGCGTTCAGCGGGATCTCGTCCAGCATGGTGATCGACGACGGAACCATGTGGGCGGGCAGCCTGCTCGCGAGAGCCCGGGTGAGGTCTCCGGTGTCGAGGGTGTGCCCCGGGGCGGGCACGACGTAGGACGCGAGGAGCGTGTCGCCGGCGGGGCCGCGGTAGGCGACCGTGACCGCGAACCGGACACCGGGGACCGCCGCGAGCGTCGAGTCGATCTCGCCGAGTTCGATGCGGAACCCGCGGACCTTCACCTGGAAGTCGCTACGGCCCAGATATTCGATGGTGCGCCCGGCGGTCCACCGCACGACGTCGCCGGTGCGGTACATCCGCTCGCCGGGGCGGCACGGGTCGGCCACGAACCGTGTCGCGGTGAGTCCGGGGCGGCGGTGGTACCCGCGCGCCAGTCCCGCGCCTGCGAGGTACAACTCCCCCGGAACCCCGGCCGGAACCGGCTGCAACCGGGAGTTCAGCACCAGTTCCGTGACCCCGCGGATCGGTCCGCCGATGGTGATGCGCTCTCCGGGGGTCAGGGGGTCGCTGATGTTGGACATGATCGTGGTCTCGGTCGGCCCGTACCCGTTGTACAACCGGCGGCCCGGCGCCCACCGGGACACGAGTTCGGGTGGGCAGGCCTCGCCGCCGACCACGACGTCGGCGAACAGATCCAGCCCGGTGGGATCGAGGGATGCGAGCGCCGCGGTGGTGACGAAACTGTGCGTGACCCGCCGGTCGCGGATCAGCTGGGCGAGTTCGTCGCCGCCGAACACGGTGGGCGGCGCGATCACCATCGTCGCCGCGGCGCCGAACGCCTGCAGGTACTCGAACACGGATCCGTCGAAGCTCGGCGTCGAGAAGTGCAGCGTCCGGGACTTCCGGTCCGCCCCGAAGCGGGCGAGTTGGTCTCGGGCGAAGTTGTCCAGGCCGCGGTGCGTCACGCTCACACCCTTCGGCATGCCGGTGGAGCCCGACGTGTAGACGACGTACGCGGCCGAGTCGAGCGTGACCGGTGCCGTGCGGTCGCCGTCGTCGACCGGTGCCGCGGAGCCGGCCGCGCACTCGGCGTCGAACGCGGGGTCGTCGAGGACGAGCCAGCGCGTGCTCCCGGCCAGCCGGGCACGATGCTCGGACGTCGTCAGCCCGAGAGCGCATTCCGAGTCGGTGAGCATGTGCGCGATGCGTTCGTCGGGATAGTTCGGGTCGACGGGCACGAACACGGCCCCGGCCTTGGCCACCGCCCACACACACAGCACCGATTCGATCGAACGCGGAATGCCCACGGCCACCGACATTTCCGGACCGACACCGCGGCCGATCAGGGCACGTGCGAGCCGGGTGGACCGCACGTCCAGCTCCCGGTACGACACCTCGACGTCGCCGGACGACAGGGCGACCGCTTCCGGGTCGACGGCGGCGGCGTCGGTGAAGATCTCCGCGAGGGTGCGGACGGAACCGGCCGGGCCGCCGCCGACCGGCACCAGTTCCATCTGTTCCCGCTCGGTGAGCAGCGACAGCCGGGCCAGCGGCACGTCGGGTCCGGTGCAGGCGTCGAGCACCCGCACCACGCGGTCGGCGATGTCCTCGACCTCGCCGGGGCCGAACAGGTCGGGGACGTACTCGAACTTCAGGTGCAGGCTCGCCGCCGCGGACGCGACGAGGCTCAGCGGGTAG
>NZ_JBHUSF010000376.1:0-7954 GCF_042673295.1 Rhodococcus sp. NPDC057014 | reverse complement strand
AGCGACAGCTCACCGGGGTTCGGTCGTTCGTGGGAAGACCGGGTGCAGAACCTGCTGACCCGGCCCGGTGCGGGCCGCGACGCGAACTGCCGGGTGTAGCGACTTACGAAAGCCGCTGACCAGGCAATTTGTTTCTGGTCGGAACTTCTGTGTAATCTCGTCAAGGCTTCAGCGCGCAGCGATGTGCGAGCGAAGCACGCCCCCTTAGCTCAGTCGGCAGAGCGTTTCCATGGTAAGGAAAAGGTCAACGGTTCGATTCCGTTAGGGGGCTCGCTGGATTGAAGTGGAGCGCCTGGTGCGCGACACTCGACACCGAGGCGGTGTAGCTCAGTTGGTAGAGCAAACGACTCATAATCGTTGCGTCGCCGGTTCAAGTCCGGTCACCGCTACACAATATGCATGATCCACCCTGATTGTTCGTAATCAGATTCACCCGAAAGAAGGCATCCCGTGGCCTCCTCGACTGACGTTCGGCCCAAGATCACTTTGGCCTGCGAGGTATGCAAGCACCGCAACTACATCACCAAGAAGAATCGGCGTAACGACCCCGATCGCCTGGAGATCAAGAAGTTCTGCCCGAACTGCGGAACTCACCAGTCGCATCGCGAGTCCAAGTAACACGGTCCGGACAAGGACTGCGTTCGCGAAGGGAGTCCTCTAGGCTGCCCTCACGCGCCGACGTCAAGGGTAGAAGAGGTTCTTTCGCGTGACTGACACTGTGACAGAGACAGAGGCCTACGTGCCCGCGGCTGTTCCTGCTGATCCTGCCGCGCACGCACTGGCGATGGTCGGGCACCACTACCGCGTCGACGACTTCTACGAGGTCGGACGCGAGAAGGTGCGCGAGTACGCGCGTGCCGTGCAGGACTGGCATCCCGCTCACCACGACGAGGAAGCCGCGAAGGGCCTCGGCTACGACGGCCTCCTCGCTCCTCTGACCTTCATCTCGCTCGTCGGCATCATCGCTCAGGGACGCCTCTTCAAGGAGATCGTCACCGGCTACGACCCCAGCCAGATCCTCCAGACCGACCAGCGGCTCGAGTTCCACAAGCCGATCAAGGTCGGCGACCGGCTGGTCTGCGACGTCTACCTGGAGTCGTTCCGTCAGATGGGTGGCAGCGACATCATCGTCACCAAGAACATCGTCACCGATCAGTACGACGAACTCGTCCAGACCACGTGGACGACGCTCGTCGCCCGTACCGGTGGCGAGGTCGACGAGAACATCGCTCACGCAGTCAAGGACGTGATCATGCATGGCGCTTCGTAAGTTCGAGGACGTCTCGGTGGGTGAGGAACTTCCCGAGCGCATCGTGAAGCTCACGCGTGGCGACCTGGTCAACTACGCGGGCGTGTCCGGCGATCCGAACCCGATCCACTGGAGCGACGAGGTCGTCAAGCTCGCCGGTCTGGACAACGTGATCGCGCACGGAATGCTCACCATGGGTCTCGGCGGCGGTTTCGTCACGTCGTGGCTCGGCGATCCGGGTGCGGTCAAGGAATACAATGTTCGTTTCACGAGCTCGGTCTACGTCCGCGAGGACGAGGCCGCGCAGGTCGAGTACACCGGTAAGGTGAAGTCGCTCGACGAGGAAAGCAAGACAGCAGTAGTCGCGATCGTGGCGCGTTCCGAGGGAAAGAAGATCTTCGGTCGCGCCACCGCAACGGTCCGTCTGGCCTGACAGCCGGGTGGATTGGGTTTGTTCCGGGGCTTTGAAGTACACTGAGATTTCTGGGATTACTCAGCGCTGCGCGCTGCCCTACGGTGCTGTACGGCCGGCAAGGGTGGCGCGCGTGTCATGTAATCACAGAGAGGTCGGTCAAGAATTGGTTCGAGGCTAGAGTCGGACCAGGTCTCCCGACCAAAGGGGCGTAGCTCAACTGGCAGAGCAGCGGTCTCCAAAACCGCAGGTTGCAGGTTCAAGTCCTGTCGCCCCTGCCCCCGGATGCCAGCGACTGAGAGGAACGACGTGAGCGAGGAGCGCGCCAAGCGCGACGGCGACACTTCAGGGTCCACACGCCCGGACAGTGCCGACGACACCGCGGCCGACGCCACCACCACGCGTTCCGCCACTCCCTCGGGAAAGCCCAGCGGTAAGCGCCAGGGCCGCCGTTCTCCGGCGGGCGCCGAGGTCGCCGCGAGTTCCGTGAAGGCACCGGAACAGTCGAAGTCGGATACGACCACCAAGGTCAAGCCGGCGAAGAAGGATCGCGCCGACACGCCGCGCAAGGAAAACATCTTCAAGCGCCTGCGCCGGTTCCTCCGCGAGGTCATCGCCGAGCTGCGCAAGGTCATCTGGCCCAATCGCAAGCAGATGATCACCTACACCAGCGTCGTCCTGGCATTCGTGGTGTTCATGGTGACGTTCATCGGCGTGTTGGATCTGGCGGTCATCAAGGGCGTCACCTGGTTGTTCGGTTGACGGAATCCGCCCCGGTGGATCCGAAGTATGTGAGTGACGAGAGGAAGCGAGTGCCCCAGTGAGCACCCCCGAGAACGACACGAATGAGGCTTTGGCCGAAGAGCGTGTTTCTGCCGAGGCGGCAGCCGAAGTGGATGTCGAGGCTGCCGACGAGGGCACCGAAGCCGCGGAAATCTTCGGTGACGACGTCGCCGACGACGCGCCGGCCGACGAGATCATCGAGGACGAGGCGCCTGCCGAAGAGGCCGAAGCCGAAGAAGACGCTGTTGCCGCCGAAGAGCCTGTGACCGCTGAAGAGCCCGAGGATCCTGTCGCGGAACTCAAGGCCGCCCTGCGTCGCGCCCCCGGCGACTGGTACGTCATCCACTCCTACGCGGGCTACGAGAACAAGGTCAAGGCGAACCTCGAGACCCGTGTCCAGAACCTGGACGTCGGCGACTACATCTTCCAGGTGGAGGTTCCCACCGAAGAGGTCACCGAGATCAAGAACGGACAGCGCAAGCAGGTCAACCGCAAGGTTCTGCCCGGCTACATCCTGGTCCGCATGGATCTCAACGACGAGTCCTGGGGAGCCGTGCGCAACACGCCCGGCGTCACCGGATTCGTCGGTGCGACGTCGCGTCCCTCCCCGCTGACCCTCAACGAGGTGATCAAGTTCCTGCTCCCGCAGCAGGAGCAGAAGAAGCAGGCCGCCGCGGCGACGGTCACGGCCGGCGAGACCGGCGGAGAGACCTTCGCGAAGCCGCTCATCGAGGTCGACTTCGAGGTCGGCGAGTCGGTCACTGTCATGGATGGCCCGTTCGCCACGCTGCCCGCCAGCATCAGCGAGGTCAACGCCGAGCAGCAGAAGCTCAAGGTCCTGGTCTCGATCTTCGGTCGCGAGACCCCGGTCGAGTTGTCCTTCACGCAGGTCGCGAAGATCTAGCGCCCCATACTTGCACTGCAGTAGCAAGAAACACACCCAGCAAGAATTAGGAAATCGAGATGCCCCCCAAGAAGAAGAAGCTCGCAGGGCTCATCAAGCTTCAGATCCAGGCCGGTCAGGCTAACCCTGCACCGCCCGTGGGTCCCGCGCTTGGTCAGCACGGCGTGAACATCATGGAGTTCTGCAAGGCCTACAACGCGGCGACTGAGTCCCAGCGCGGCAACGTGGTGCCGGTCGAGATCTCGGTCTACGAAGACCGGACCTTCGATTTCAAGCTGAAGACCCCTCCGGCTGCCAAGCTGCTGCTCAAGGCTGCAGGCGTGCAGAAGGGCTCCGGCGAGCCGCACAAGACCAAGGTCGCGTCCGTGACCATGGATCAGGTGCGCGAAATCGCGAAGACCAAGCAGGAAGACCTCAACGCGAACGACATCGAGCAGGCCGCGAAGATCATCGCAGGCACCGCACGCTCGATGGGTATCACGGTCGACGGCTGAGTCAGCCCTGATCAATTGACGGCACCGCCGTCGACGATCAATTGACGGCACCGCCGTCGACGAAAGCGTGGGAGGGCCGGCCAGGCCCCGACCACTACTGAACCATTCACCACCGCAGACAAGACACACGCTGCGGTGAGAAGTTAGGACAGAAGAAATGGCAAAGCGCAGCAAGGCGTATCTCGCCGCCGCTGAAAAGGTCGACTTCGACAAGCTGTACAGCCCGCTGCAGGCTGCGAAGCTGGCGAAGGAGACGTCGTCGAGCAAGATGGACGCGACCGTCGAGGTTGCAGTCCGTCTGGGCGTCGACCCCCGCAAGGCGGACCAGATGGTCCGCGGCACGGTCAACCTGCCGCACGGCACCGGTAAGACCGCCCGCGTCATCGTGTTCGCAGTCGGAGAGAAGGCCGCCGAGGCCGAGGCAGCTGGAGCCGACGCCGTCGGTGCCGAGGACCTCATCGAGCGGATCCAGGGTGGCTGGCTCGATTTCGACGCCGCCATCGCGACTCCCGATCAGATGGCCAAGGTCGGCCGCATCGCCCGCGTCCTCGGACCGCGTGGCCTGATGCCGAACCCGAAGACCGGCACCGTGACGGCTGACGTCACGAAGGCCGTCGCGGACATCAAGGGCGGAAAGATCAACTTCCGCGTCGACAAGCAGGCCAACCTGCACTTCGTGATCGGCAAGGCATCGTTCGACGACGCCAAGCTGGTGGAGAACTACGGCGCCGCGCTGGACGAGATCCTGCGTGCGAAGCCGTCCTCCGCGAAGGGCCGCTACGTCAAGAAGGTCACCGTTTCGACCACCACCGGACCGGGCATCCCGGTGGACCCGAACCGCACCCGCAACCTTCTCGAGGATGCTGACGCGTAAGTCTCGCTTCACACAGTTCGGCCGGTACGGAATTCTTCCGTACCGGCCGAACTGCTTTGTCCGGATTCAGTGCTCGTCGGTGGTTCCCGGTTCGGTTCTCTTCCGCCACGCCAGCATCACGGAATCCGTGCGGGCAGGCGCCCAGGGCATGAAGATCGCGACGACGACGGCGCAGACCACGACGGCGCCCGCCGCGACGAGCGACGCGGTGTGCGACCCCTGCAGGACCGTCGTCTTCATGGTGAGGATGAGATTCTCACGCTGCTGCTCCAGGAACGGCGGGATCTCACGCTTGCGGATCTCGAGCACGCTCAGCACCGTGGCGCGGGCGAAACCCTTCTCGTCGTCGTTCATCAATGCGGCCGGAATCCGGTCGAGCAGCGGACTCATCGTCGTCGCGTAGTACGACGCGACGATCGATCCGAGCACGGCGACCCCGAGCGTTCCTCCGATTTCCCTCGTCGTGTCGTTCACGGCCGACCCCGCCCCGGCCTCGTCGAGCGGCAGCGACGCCATGATCGACTCGGTTGCAGGCCCCTGCACGATGGCCAGGCCCAGCGCCATCGACACCATCGACGGGAGCACGTCCGTCAGGTAACTGCTGTCGACGGCAACCTGACCGCCGAGGTACAGGCCGACCCCGGTCAGGAGGAGGCCGAACACGATCACCGGGGTCGTCCCGACCCGCTGCGCCAGCAATGTGGCGACCGGGGCGCCGACCGCCACCGACACCGCGAACGGCAGCGACGCGACACCGAACTCGAACGGCGTGTACTCGCGGACACCCTGGAAGTACTGGGTGATGAGGAACAGGAAGCCGAACATCGAGAAGTACCCGATGGCGATCGCGAGCGCGGGCAGGGAGAACCGTCGGTTGCGGAACAGCCGCAGGTCGAGGATGGGGTGGTCGGTGCGCAACTCCCAGAGGACGAACCCGGTCAGGACCGCGATCGAGAGCGCGACGGCGCCGACGGTGACGGTCGACGTCCACCCGTGGTGCGGGGCTTCGATGATCGCCCACACGAGGACGGTGATGCCGGTGATCGAGGCGGCGATGCCGAGGAGATCGATGCGCCCGATGACGGAGGCGCGCGATTCCGGTACCAGCACGAGCGTCGCAATCGCCGCGAAAACGGCGATCGGCACATTGATCCAGAAGACGGAGTGCCAGCTGAAGTGTTCGAGCAGCCACCCACCGGCCATCGGGCCGATGGCGATCGCGAATCCTGCCATCGCAGTCCAGGCGGCGATGGCCAGCGCGCGTTCGCGCACATCGGTGAAGATGTTGATGACGAGGGCGAGGGTCGCGGGGAAGACGGCGGCGGCGAAGACACCCATCGCGGCTCGGGCCGCAATGACCTGGCCCAGACTCTCGGCGTTGGCGCCGGCGATCGACATGACGGCGACGCCGATCAGGCCGATGACCATGACGCGTCGACGCCCGTAGCGGTCGCCGAGGTTGCCGAACGCCAGGAGCAGGCCGGCGAACGTCAGTGTGTAGGCATCGACGACCCACTGGAGGCCGCTGACGCTGGTGCGCAGTTCGACGCCGATCGACGGGAGGGCGACGTTGACGATGGTGTTGTCGAGCACCACCAGCAGTTCGGCCAGGCAGATCACGGCGAGCGCGAGGAAGCGGCGCGTCCGGGACCCGGCCACGACGGCTCGGGCTTCGAGGATTGTCATGAGAAAAAGCTAACTCATACCTGTTACGTGTCGTAACAGGTAATTGAGTGCAATTCCGGTCTGATGGCCCACATCTACGCATCGATAGTGACTCCGGTCACGTCCAAGGGCTCGGGTTCGACCGCGATTTGGTGGTTGAGCAGGGCATGCCGTAATCTGTCCTGCGGAGTTCGATGCGCTATTCGAGCTTCACCCCAAATCATGTTCTACCCAAGACCGTTGGTGATCGCTCCCGCAAGGGTGTGATTGAAAGTCCGGGAATGTCCGGCGGCCCACGCAGGAGGACGAGGTAGGGGGATGCGTATCGGTCGTGGGCTCGCGCCCTGGCCGAATGGCTTCCTTTCACGCCCCGTGTGCCCTGCACCGGGGCGTTTTGCATGTCGTGGATTGTGTGCTCCGGGATACCCGGCGGTGCGCAGCGGTTCCGAAGTGGGATAACGACTGTCATGAGAGGAGGCGAAGTATGGCAAAGCCTGAGAAGGTTTCCGCAGTTGCGGAGATCACCGAGCAGTTCAAGGGTTCGACCGCTGCTGTGATCACGGAATACCGTGGTCTCACGGTGGGCAACATCACGACACTGCGACGCGCTCTCGGAGAGGGTGCCACCTACTCCGTCGCCAAGAACACCCTGGTCAAGCGTGCCGCTGCTGAGGCGGGCGTCGAGGGCCTTGATGACCTTTTCGTCGGTCCGACCGCCATTGCATTCATCAAGGGCGAGCCCGTCGATGCTGCGAAGGCTCTGAAGAACTTCGCTAAGGACAACAAGGCGCTCATCATCAAGGGCGGCTACATGGACGGCGCTGCGCTGTCCGTGGACGAGGTCAACAAGATCGCGGACCTCGAGTCCCGCGAGATCCTGTTGGCCAAGCTTGCCGGCGCGATGAAGGGCAACTTGGCAAAGGCCGCAGGCCTGTTCAACGCTCCTGCTTCGCAGGTGGCCCGTCTGGCCGCTGCTCTGCAGGAAAAGAAGGCCGCAGAAGGCGGAGCTGCCGAAGCTCCCGCCGAGGCTGCAGCCGAAAGCTGATCCGCACCCGCGCATCACTGCTATAACCCCGCCCGGTCGCGGATCAGCGACATGGGACTTACAGGAAGGACCGCCACAATGGCGAAGCTCAGCACCGAAGAGTTGTTGGACCAGTTCAAGGAGCTCACCCTCCTCGAGCTCTCGGAGTTCGTGAAGGCGTTCGAGGAGACCTTCGAGGTCACCGCTGCTGCTCCGGTTGCCGTTGCTGCTGCCGGTGCCCCGGCTGCTGCCGGCGCCGACGCTGCCGAGGAGCAGGACGAGTTCGACGTCGTCCTCGAGTCGGCCGGCGACAAGAAGATCCAGGTCATCAAGGTCGTCCGTGAGGTCGTTTCCGGCCTCGGCCTGAAGGAAGCCAAGGACCTCGTCGAGGGTGCTCCGAAGGCCATCCTGGAGAAGGTTGCCAAGGACGCGGCCGACGCCGCCAAGGAGAAGCTCGAGGCTGCCGGCGCGAAGATCACCGTCAAGTAAGACCGTCTCTCCCGCGCTGCTCACCGAGCAGACGAAGAGGGCCACTCCCCACCTGTGGGG
>NZ_JBHUSF010000375.1:0-8049 GCF_042673295.1 Rhodococcus sp. NPDC057014 | reverse complement strand
TGAACGGACGGGTGTCGGTCAAAGGCGATCTGGATGCGGTGACCGGCGAGATGCTGCTGACCGCGTTGTCGAAGCTCGCCGCACCCCGGCCGGCCACGGACGGGGCCCGAGACGAACGCACCCCGGGGAGGCGGCGGGCCGACGCGTTCACCGAACTGCTGCGCCGCTATCTCGCAGCAGGATTGAACGGCACCCAAGCCGGCGAACGCCCCCACATCAGCGTGCAGGTGCGGGCGCGTGACCTCGCCTACGCCCGCGGTGCCGACCGCAGCGGCGCCAGCGGGATGGGCGGCACCAGCGGCACCAGTGGGATGGGCGGCATGGACCGCTCCGGTGGCACCGACCGTGTAGGCGACTCGGGCGCGCACGCTTCCGGCACCGGCCCGGCCGGCCCAACCAGTGGTGACCGGCCGACCTCCGCGGAGGACTGGGCGGCGGTGCTGGCGGACACGGGGGTGGCGTGGGCTGCCTGGATGGGACCGCTGACGATCACCGCCGCCCGGCATCTGGCGTGTGACGCGCAGGTGAGCACGGTGATCCTCGACGATCACGGCGCACCCCTGGACGTCGGGGTGACCAGCAGGACCGCCACCCGAAAGCAGCGTCGGGCGTTGGCCGTGCGCGACGGTGGATGCGCATTCCCGGGGTGCGGAGCGCCGGCATCGTGGTGCGAGGGGCACCACATCGTCCACTGGGTCGACGGTGGCCTCACCGACATGGACAACCTCGTCCTGCTGTGCGGTTCACACCACCGGCTCATCCACCACGACGGGTGGGAGGTGCAGATCGGCGACGACCGGCACCCGTGGTTCATTCCACCACCCGGCGTCGACCCCTTCCGGGAACCGCTGCCCTCCCACAACCGGCGGGCTGGCCCGGCCGCGGCCTGACCGGCTCAGCGCCGCAACACAACTCCATCACCCACAGACGCCCCGCATCCGAGCTCCCCCACTCGGATGCGGGGCACCCGCCGTGCCAGAACAGCCGGCCTGAGAAACACCGCTGTGACAGAAGACCGCAGCGTCAGAACTCGATGACGGCCTTACCGCGCACCTGCTGGTCGAACTCCTTGTACGCGGTTTCGGCGTCCTCGATCTTCCAGCGGTCGGTGAACAGCGCGTCGACGTCGATGCCGTGCTGCGCGACGAAGCGGGCGCATTCGCCCATCCCGACGTTGGAGAACGTGTAGGAGCCGATGATCGAGATCTGCTTGATCACGATGTCGGGTGAGACGTCGAGTTCGATGTTTCCGCCGAGGCCGACCAGGGCGATGCGGCCCCACGGGCCGAGGCACCGGGCGCCCGCGACGCGTGCGGAGGGGGCGCCGGAACTCTCGATCGACACGGTCGCACCGCGACCGCCGGTGATCTCCCGGATGGCCTCCACCGCATCGGTGGTGCTGGAGTCCACGATGTGGTGCGCACCGAGTTCCCCGGCCCGCGCGAGGCGGTCCGCGGCGATGTCGACGGCGATCACCTCGGCGCCGAGAGCGGCGGCGAACTGGATGGCGGATTGGCCGATGGGGCCGAGCCCGAACACGGCGACGGTGTCCCGCCCGGTGACGTCCGCCCGCCGGAGTGCGCCGAAGGCAGTGCCCGTGCCGCAAGCGATGGCGGCGCCCGCCGAGAAGCTGATCTCTTCGGGCATCGGCACCAGGGTTTCCGCCGGAACCACCATGTAGGTGGCGTGACCGCCGTGCGCGGTGGCGCCGAAGATCGTGGCGCCGTGGGTGCACATCTGCGTCCAGCCGGTGCGGCAGAGGTCGCAGAATCCGCAGCCCTTGTAGTGGAACACCATGACGCGGTCACCGACCGTGAACGCACGCGGGTCCACGTTCGGCCCGATCTCGGCGACGACGCCGCACGGTTCGTGACCGGCGATGATCGCCGGATTCTCGCCGAGACCACGTGACGCGAAATCCTTGAAACCGAGCGCTTTGAGAGCCGCCTCCGGTGGGTCACGGTAGAACTTCAGGTCGCTGCCGCACAGCCCCGACGCCTTGATCTCGACGACCACCTCGCCCGGCCCCGGTGTGGGATCGGGGAAGTCGAGGACTTCGAGTTCGCGATTGCCGCGAAAAACTACACCACGCATCAGGAGGTCTCCGTCCGGTACGTGAGGGGCGCGGCGCTCATCGGGTGCCCGCCATCATGGTGGCGATGATCAAGACCGGTTCGCTGGTCCGGTTGCTCCAGATGTGCTTGATGCCGCGATTGACGACCGTGTCGCCCGGCTTCAGCAGGGTCTCACCGGTCTCGGTGACGGCCCACAGTTCACCGGTGAGGACGGTGACGACGTCGATCGTGTCAGTCAGGTGCCAGACGCCGCCGTCCTCGCTGGCGTCGCCGTCGTGCGAGTCGGCGCCGTGGAACGCGTCCAGCGACTCCTTGTAGCCCTCGGCGTCGAACTCCGAGTCCGGCGGGAAGCTGGCGAGGCGGACCACGAGGCCGTTCTTCGGCGGGTCGAGGACGGGGTCGGCGCCCAGGGTCGACGGGGCCAGCACGTCGACGGGCAGGCTGTCGAACTGCCAGACGTCCATGACGGTGAAACCGGGCTGGGCGGTGCGGGTGGTGGTGTTGCCGTCCGAGATGAAGGTCGACTTACCGTCGGCGTCGAGGCCGGTCAGCACGACGCGGGCCTGGGCGTTGAGGTGTTCTCCACTCATCGTTCACTCCTTGTTCTGGGGCTGGTGTGGGTGTCGTTCGAGGGTCAGACGTGCAGCAGGGCCGCGAAGTCGGACGCGGGCTGGTCGAGATCGCCGCGCTGGATGGCCTGCAGCAGGGTTTCGCTGGACTCGGTGCCCATCGCGGTCACCGTCAGGTCGCGGAACTTCGCGTCCAGGTCTTCCTGCGACATCGGGTTCTCGGCGGTGCCGGTGGGGTTGTCGACGAACAGGCTCTCGCTGGTGCCGTCCGTGTAGTTGACGGTGATGTCGCCGACCCATCGGCCGGGGTAGGCGGTGTCGAGTTCGGGCTTGACCTCGATCTTCACCTTCTGGGCGAGGGCGGCGACGTCGCTGCCCGCGCCGAGGTCGAGTTGGCCGGCCATGTACTGGTTGTGGGTGCGGAACCCGTTGCCCTTGCCGAGCAGCGACAGCGAGAACTGGAACGGCAGGCTGTACTGCAGGTGCTCGATGATCTTGGGTGCGTAGGCGTTGGCGTTCTTGTTGCCGATCACCACGTCGCCGCCGGTCTGGATGCCGAGCAGTACCGAGTCGACGTCCGCGGCGCGGGCCGCGAGTTGACGGGCGCCGTCGATGTAGGCGTGGTTGATGCCGCAGCAGCAATAGGGCTTGACCCATACGCGGGTGATCTCGAACGTCTTGTCGAGGCCGAACGTGGCCGCCGCCTCGTCGGCGACGGGGCGTCCGACGAACGTGCGGTAGAAGCCCTTCCCGCCGGTGAGGAACGACGTCGGCCCGGTGATGCCCGCGGCGGCCATCTCGGCGGCGCGGATCCCGTTGCGGGTGCCGATGCCGGAGTGGATGCGTTTGATCGAGCCACCGGACGACGTGTACTCGGTGGTGCCCGACGCGTGGCTGAGGGCGATGGCGAGGGCATGCACGGTCGTTTCGACGTCGAAGCCGCGCATTTTCGCGACGACGGCGGCCGCGCCGAAGTTCGACAGCAACCCGTGCGGGTGGAAGCCGCGCTCGAGCAGTTGGGGTGCCGCCAAATTGCCGATGCGGGTGTAGACCTCGTAGCCGGCGACGATACCGGTGATCACCTCGCGCATCGTGGCGCCGAGTTCTTCGCCGACGGCGAGTGCGGCGGACACGACGCAGCTGCCCGGGTGCGAGGAGCTGGCCCGGTGGGCGTCGTCGTATTCGAAGCCGTGGCCGAAGGAGGCGTTGACGAATGCCGCGTCCGCGGCGCTCATCTCGTCGCCTGTCGCGGCGATGTGCGACTTGCCCGGAACGTGCGCCGCGCGCGTCAGCTCGAGCAGCGCCTTGCTCCAGGGCAGCGAGGCGCTTCCGACCTGGAGGGCGAGCTGGTCCTGCATCAGGCGGCGCGCACCGGCGAGCGCGTCGGCGGGGATGGAGTCGAAGGTCAGATCCGTGACGAGCCGGGCGGCAGCTTCTTCGACGGGGGGAATGGTGCCCATGTGTGGTGCCTTTCGGTAGATCTGGGTCAGGAGAGCGAACCGAGCAGGCCGCCCGGGATGCCGTAGGACTTGAGCTCGACGTAGGCGTCGAAACCCTCGAGTCCCGCCTCGCGGCCGATGCCGCTGTTCTTGAAACCGCCCATCGGGGCGCTGAAGCCCGCCGGGTTTCCGTTGACTTCGATTGTGCCGGTGCGGATGTGGCGTGCCACCGCCAGCGCGTGCTCGGGGTCGGCGGCGAACACCGATCCGTTGAGGCCGTACTCCGAGTTGTTGGCGATGTCGATCGCCTCGGCCTCGGTGTCGAACGTGTGCACCGTGAGAACCGGGCCGAAGATCTCCTCCTGCGCGATCTTCGCGGCAGGGTCGACGTCCGCGAAGATCGTGGGCTCGACGTACCAGCCGCGGTCGAGGCCGTCGGGACGTCCGCCGCCCACCAGCAGGGAGGCCCCGGATCCCTTGGCGTCGTCGATGTAGCCCTCGACGCGGGACCGCTGGTTGGCGCTGACCATCGGGCCGATCTCGGTGGCGGGGTCGAAGGGGTCACCGACGGGCATCGACTGGATCAGGTCCACGAGCCGGTCGTGGAGTTCGTCGCGCCGCGAGCGTGCCACCACGATCCGGGTCTTGTTGCTGCACACCTGGCCGCTGTTGCGCAGCGAGACCGCGCGGATGGCGGCGACTGCGGCGTCGAGGTCGGCGTCGTCGAGCAGGACCGCGGCGGACTTGCCGCCCAGTTCCAGGGTCACGCGGCGCAGGTCCTGGCCGCAGAGGGAGGCGATCCGACGGCCCGCGGCCGTCGATCCGGTGAAGGAGACCTTGTCGATGCCGCGGTGGCGCACGAGGTATTCGCTGGCCTCGCGCTGCGCGGGGACGATGTTCACGACACCGGCGGGGAGACCGATCTTGTCCAGGATGTCGGCGAGCAGGTAGGCGTCGAGCGGGGTCTCGGGGGAGGGCTTGATGACCATGGTGCAGCCCGCCAGCAGCGCTGGGGCGAGCTTGATCATCGTGATGAGCAGTGGGGCGTTCCACGGCACGATGCCGGCGACGACCCCGACGGGTTCGCGGGTCACCAGCGCGCTGCCCGTTGCGGACGACCGGGTGTCGGTCCACGGGTAGGCGGGGGCGAGATCCAGGAAGGAGTCCAGGAGCAGGCGCGGTCCGATGGACTGCATCTTCGTGGACAGGGTGATCGGGCAGCCCATCTCGGCGCTGACGAGCCGGGCGGCGTCGGCCTCGCGCGCGGCGAGTTCGGCGCTGAGCTTCCGGAGGACCGCGATCCGCTCTTCGAGTGCCATCCGGGGCCAGGGCCCCTTGTCGAATGCCTCGCGTGCCGCGTTCACCGCCGCGTCGATGTCTTCTTCGACGCCCTCCGGAACGCGCGCGACGAGCTCTTCGGTGGCCGGCGAGATCACGTCGAAGGTGCGCTCGGTGGCGGGCTGCACCCACCGTCCGCCGATGAACAGCTTGTCGTACTGTCCCTGCCAAATTTCTGTCTGCACACTCACGGTGCTGCTCCTTCTTTGGTCGATGAGGGGTGGAAGTGGTCCGGATCGCAGGCGGGACCGAAGTGTCCGGCCTGGTGGGCGGAGCCTTCTGCTCGATATGTGAGCTGCACCATGCAAAGTATATAATGTTGCATAGCTCCAGGGAAGTGTCTTGCCGTGATCCACCCGACTGGGAGTCGCCTCGATGGGGTACCCCGATCCGGCGGGGCTTGACCCCATCGTGAACTATATATAATGTTTTGTAGAGACGAAGGCGAGGCAACATGCAGCACAAGCCGCTCGACGGTATTCGGATCCTCGAGATCGGGGGATACATCGCGCTCCCGTTCGGGACGTCGATGCTGTGCGCCCTCGGCGCCGAGGTGGTCAAGGTCGAGCGCCCGGTGGTCGGAGAAGATTTCCGGCGCCATCAGAACGACGCCAGCCCCTACTTCCGGCAGTACAACACCGGCAAGCGCAGCCTCTCGGTCGACCTGAAGTCGGAGGAGGGCGTCGCGCTGGTCAAGGCGCTGGTGCCGCACTTCGACGTGGTGCTCGAGAACCTGCGCCCGGGCAAGGTGGCCGCCATGGGGCTCGGCCCCGAGGACTGCCGCGCGCTGCGACCCGACATCGTGTACGGGTCCGTCACCGGATTCGGCGCCGGCGGACCGCTGGCCAACCGTCCCGCCTACGACACGATCGGCCACGCCTTCGGCGGCCTGTACTCGCTGTTCAGCGACGGCGACCACCCGCAGCTGGCCGGCGGCCTGAGCGCGGACCTCGTCACCGGTCTGAGCACCGCAACCGGCGTCCTCGCGGCCCTCGTCGGGCGGCTGAAGACGGGTCAGCCGCAGCGGATGGAAACGTCGATCATGGAGGCCGTCAGCGCACTGACCATCGACGGCATCACGCAGTCCTTCGAGCTCGGCAGCAACCCCGCCCGTACGAGCCGGCATCCGCAGGCGCAGAACTTCTGCGTCCCGACGTCGACCGGCGAGTACCTGGCCGTCCACCTGTCGTCCTCGCAGAAGTTCTGGCGGTCGCTGTGCCGCGCGATGGACCGCATGGACCTGGCCGAGGACCCCCGGTTCGCCGAGTACCGCCCGCGGGAGTCGAACTACTTCGAGCTGGTGCCGATCGTCGAGGCGGAGTTCGCCACGAAGTCGAAGGACCACTGGGAGAAGGTCCTCACCGAGGCCGACGTGCCGTTCGCACCGGTCCTGTCGATGACCGGCTACCTCGAACACGAGCAGGTCGAACACCTGGACCTGGTCGAGTGGCAACCCGACGGCCTGGCCCTGATCCGGCCGCCGTGGACGTTCGACGGCGAGCGCCCGGACCGCGGTGACCGCGCTCCCAAGGTCGGCGCCGACACCCGTTCGGTGGCGGGCGAGGTGCTCCCCGCCGAGAAGATCGACGAGCTGCTCGCGTCCGGCGTCCTCTACGCCGACGAGTCCTGACCCGCTACTTCCCATACCCGCTGTTTCCCCACACCCGCTACTTCCCGTACTCATAACTGAGGAGAGTTCATGAATCCGTACCGTTCCATGCTGTTCGTGCCCGGTCACAAGCCTTCCTGGGCCGACAAGGGGCTGGCCTCCGGCGCCGACGCCCTGATCCTCGACCTGGAGGACTCGGTTCCCGCCGCGGACAAGGACGAGGCGCGTGGCGTCACCGCCGCCACCATCGACCGTTTGCACGCCGAGGGCGTTCGCGCCGACGTGTGGGTGCGGCCCAACGCGTTCGTGACCGGGATCCAGGGCAGTGACCTCGAGGCGGTGATCCGGCCGGGGCTGACCGGTCTGTTCCTGCCCAAGGTCTTCGACGCCGAGGAACTTGTGCGGATCGACGCCGTGGTGTCGCACATCGAGGCCCGGCAGGGGCTCGAGGCGGGCAGCGTGGGACTCATCGTGAGCTACGAAACCGCGGTCTCCATGGCGCATTGCGAGGAGATCGCCGCCGCCACCCCGCGCATCTCCAGCCTGCTGGGCGCCACCGGTCCGAGCGCGGACGTGGGACGCGAACTGGGCTTCGAATTCACCCCGGCCGGCCTGGAGACGCTGTACCTGCGGAGTCGCCTGGTCCTCGCCGCTCGCGCGGCGGGCCTGCACCATCCCGTCGCCGGCGTGTGGCAGGACATCAAGGACCTCGACGGTGCCCGTCAGTTCTGCCTGGACAACAAGCAGCTCGGCTACCGCGGCATGGTGTGCATCCACCCGTCGCACATCGCCATCGCCAACGACGTGTTCACGCCGTCCCCCGAGCAGGTCGACTTCTACCGCCGCATGATCGAGGCGTTCAAGGTGGCCGAGGCCGCCGGTAGCGCGGCCGTCGACTTCGAGGGCCAGCACATCGACATCGCCCACGTGAAGACCGCCGAGGGCATCATCGCGCAGGCCGAAGCCATCATGGCCCACGCCTGACCCGTAACGCACCGATGGCGGCGAAACCTCGCATC
>NZ_JBHUSF010000374.1:0-8073 GCF_042673295.1 Rhodococcus sp. NPDC057014 | reverse complement strand
GATATACCCCCGACAATCCGCGCTGACGCCACCACCGACTTGCTGGTCACCGCCGTCGAGCACCTGACTGCGACGGCGGCATCGCTCGATCCACCACCGATCGCGTGGCCCAGTCCCAGACAGCCGCTACGAGGATGACCGCGAAACATGTCAGTGCACGTCCTGCAGCAGCGAGGCGACGGTGTCGATGAACACATCCACGATGGGTGCCTCTCAGACCTGAGCCGAATGCGAACCGGGTGTCTTCTCGGGTGGCGGGGTCCGTCCACCGTCCCCCATTCCTCGTTGACGTTCGAGGTGTTGATCGGGTGGTCAGAAGACGTGGATGCCGAAGTCGTGGGCGAGGAAGTCCGTCGTGATGAACAGCATCTCTGCGACGACCGCGTGGTGATAATCCCCGCGTGAACGAGGCAAGATCTTTTCTGCGAGAGCGCTCGTGGTCGTCGCCGTGTCCTGGGGTGCGCCGACGACATGTGTACCGAATCACCCAACTGCGACCGGCCACAATCCGGTCCGGGCTCGGGGATGGGCACACCGCCCGAGCGCGTGCATCGCCTTGGCGGATTGCTGGAGGCTTCCCGTGCGGCTGCACCAGCTACTCGGCTGAACTGGTGCAGCCTCGACGACTCTGATGCTCCGGAACATCGGAGTGTCTGCCAATGGATTACCCCCGACTACGCGGTGAAACCCATCGGGGACGTGAACGAACCCCTGACGGCGCCGTGGTCGCAGGCAGGGCGGGTGTATGCAGTTCACCGAACCCACTGCGTCCTATCACGAACAGCATCGCCGCGCGGGGGTTCTCGCCGATCTGGCGCTGCTGGAGTTGACCCACGAGGGGCGTGTGCACCGCGCGGACCGGCTGTCATGCTGGCTGTGGTCAACGACGCGCGTGTCGGGCAAGCGACTGGGATCATCGCCGGCATCCTCGATATCACCCCCGGGCGGGCGCGGGTGTTGATCGACGATCATGCCCACCGCCTGGGCGTCAGTCCGGGAGTGCCCGCCCGGTCGATCATCGCCAGGTTGGTCCCCCCATCGAACTCCTGATAGTTCAGACACCCCTTCCCGACAGTTGGTATCCGGAAGGTAGCGCTGCCTGCTCAGTGTCGCCGGTCCGGTCCGAGGTCGACGACCCGTTTCGCGACCTCTCCCAGCGGGTGATTGGATTGCTGGGACAGAGTGACGAGCATCTTGAAGGCCTGGTGCGCGCCGACGTCGAAGCGTTCCATCAGCATGCCTTTGGCTTGGCCGATCAGGTCCCGGCTGACCAGGGCGGACCGCAGTTGCAGTTCGCGGCGGTCGGCGATGATCGCGATCGCCGCGTGCGCCGCCAGAACCTCACCGATTGCGACGGATTCGTCGTCGAAGGCGTGCGCGGTCATCGCGAGCACGTTCAGGGCGCCGACGACGTGTGTGCGCGTGTAGAGGCGGAACGAGGCGACGCTGCGCACCCCGGACCGGACCGCCTCCCGGGTGAACTCCGGCCAGCGCGTTTCGGACTCGAGATCGTCGCTGCGGACGACCTCACCGTCCAGCGCGGCCTCGACACAAGGGCCCTGCCCGTGGCGGGCCTGCACGGCGTCGAGGTCCGCGGGCAGCGCGGAGGTGGAGGCGAGGGAGTGGAACTTGTGGCGGCTGCTGATGGTGAGGATGTCGGCACTGTCGGCGCCCGGGATCAAGTCCACCGCCGCCTGGGTGACCGCGTGCAGGATGTGATCGACATCGGTTGGGGCGGTCCACGATCGGGCCAGTTCTGCCATGATCGCGCCGAGGCTGGCGTGATCGAAATCATCCATCGTCACACCATCCTCACCGCGCCCGGGCATCCTTGCCTGCCGTCGGACACCAGCGGGCACGCCGACCCGGAGGCGCCCTGCGTCTCTGCTTGGAACGTTACTCCGTCGCAGTCGCGGTGAAGTCTCGCCGGACGACGACTTCAGAACCGCCGGCGATGTGGTTCCTCTCGGCGAGGAGGGTGGCGGGGCAGCCACGCGCGCCACCGCGGAGCCAACAGGGGAGGTGAGTCCGTGGGCGTTGCGGGAGGGCGTTATGTTGCACCATTTCTCGACGGAGACTGATCCGCGTGACGAACGAGGTCACGGTAGCCAGAACCCGAACTGGCGAGGATCTGGTCGATCCTTACCCAGGACTGCTTTTTCTTGTCGTACAAAAATCTTCCGAATCGAGACAACAGATTTGACCGTCGTCGTCCTACTCGCGACCACGTGGGGGGAGAAGAAGAAAAGTAGCCGCGAGACCGTTATCCGGTGAGTCGAGAGAAGACCAGCCAGACGACCGCCGGGCTGGTCGAACGCAAGCCCCGTCACGGCTACCCATCATGCATCTTTGCTTGACACCACTGCTAGCAATGCGCCCAACCGGATGGCGAAGACACAGTGCTCCGAACGGTGATCACCGCCACCGCAGCGTTTTCGACCGACTCGATTCCGGCCAGTTCACGCAGATGTGGTGGCGAATCGTCCGCAGAATCGCGTTCGGTTCCGCCGCTCGCGACGACGAGACCCCCACCCACCGGCTGTGGCGGCTACGTCGGAATCGGCAACTGGTCCTACCTCTCGCCGGACCGTCCCCGGCTGCGTAAGCGGTTCTTCGACGATCTGTACCGCTACGTCGGGCACGCCGAACCGGGCTCCCTGGCCGCCACCGTCGCCGCCACGGACGCGGGCGGGGCCGTCGATCCGGTCGGGCAGATGCCGCACTGGCTGTTTGCATTCGACGCTGCCGGTATCGCCTGCAGCCGGGCTCTGGCCCTGCTGGCCACGCACCCCGAGGAACGCCGACGCGCCGAAGCTGAGGTCGATGATGCCGACCTCACCGAGGTCCAGCAATATCGGTACCTGCGGGCGGTGATGCTCGACTCGGTGCGGCCGTGGCCGACCACCCCGGCGATCCTGCGGGATTCGACCGAGGAGACCGGGTGGGGGCCAGACGGCCGACGCTTCACCGTCCCGGCCGACACCGCGTTCCTCGTCCTGCTCGTCACCAGCACCGTGATGGCGCATCTGTTCGCCCGGGTTCGCTTCGAGCTGACCTCGGTTCCCCGACTGAGTCCGGACCGGCCATTGCCCGCCACACTGAACAACTTCGGATTGCGATTCGCCGCGCAACCACGCTGACCCGAGGGTCCGGGCGGTCAGAGTGGTTGTGCGGCATTCAGTTCGCGGCCGGGTACGGTTGTGTCCGCAGTGCCCGCGCGAGGTGGGCGGCGTTGCGGGGCGGCGGTGGCATTGGTGGCGGCGACGGCCTCGGGCACGGCGTCGAGGATGCGTCGCCGGATCTCCGGCCACTGATCGCCGTCGCCCATGTCGGTGTCGACCCCCGGCCGGATGTCGTAGTCGACGAGGCGGATCTTGTCGCCGGTCACCTCGTGGGAGGCCCGTTCGGTGAGGACCTGGTCGGCGATCAAGTCACTGCTCGACGGCGCCGGGAGGGTTTGAGCGAACACGTCAGGGCAAGTGCGGTCAGGGTCGTCATCCGACCCGAGTGCCCGCGGGCCGCGGGACTAACGCGCATGGAACGGACCGGAGGATCGTACAAAGAACCGGGCGAAGGAGCTACCGACAAGTAGACCCCCTTCTCCTTCAACTCGTTGGATGCGCGGTCCCTCCGCACTTCCTGTAGACCTTCTCGTCCTTGATCGATGTCCCGTGGGTCAGGTGACGTCGAGGACGGTCTTGAGCCAGCCCTGCTCTCGGGTGTCGAACCGTTGGTAGGCGTCGAGAGCTCGGGTCGGTGCGGCGTGCTGGGTGATGAACGCGGCGGGGTCGAGGGCACCGGTCGCGGCCATGGCCAGCAGGTGTGGGATATAGCGACGGTGATTGCAGTTCCCGGCCTGCACGGTGAGGTTGCGGTTCATCATTTCGCCGATCGGAAAGACATCGAAATTGGGTGGATAGACACCGATGATGCCGATGCTGCCGGCCTTCGCGGCGGCTTTGACGGCCCATCGCACGGCGAGGCTGGGGGCGTTGCCGGGCACCCACGTGTCGCCCTCGGGATCGGCGTCGGGCGCCGCCTTGCCACGCTCGGCGTCGAAGGAGTCATCGGAGACCGGCAATGTTTTGGCGGCCGGTCCACCGGAGGGGCGCTGGGCGTCGATCCCGACGGCGTCGATCACCCGATCGACGCCGATTCCACCGGTCAACTCCCGCACCACCTCCACGGGGTCCTCGGTGTTGAAGTTGATGACCTCGGCGTTCTGGGTGCGGGCGATGGCGAGACGGTCGTCGAGACCGTCGACCACCAGAACCCGGGTCGCGCCCTGGCGTTTCGCGGAGGCGATCGCGCATTGGCCGACGACGCCGGCACCGAGCACCAGCACGGCGTCGCCCTCGGTGACCTGGGCCAGGCGGGCACCGAACCAACCGGTGGGCATGACGTCGGAGATCATGATCGCCTGGTCGTCGGTCACCGCGTCGGGAATCTTGACCAGGGTGGTGGTGGCATGCGGAACGCGGGCGTATTCGGCCTGCAACCCGTTGACGGCCCCCGTGGCTTCCGGTCCGCCGAAGAAGCTGGTGCCGGCCTGGGGCCCGTTCGGGTTGGCGGTGTCGCATTGGGCGAAATATCCGGCGCGGCAGTACGAGCAGATTCCGCAGGCGATGGTGGAGCAGATCACCACCCGGTCGCCGGGAGTGAAACCGCGTACCGCGGCGCCGACGTCCTCGACGACACCGACGCCCTCATGGCCGACGATCGTGCCTTCCTTCATTCCCGGCATGGTCCCTCGCACCAGGTGCAGGTCCGTGCCGCAGATCGCGCTGGTGGTCAGCCGGACGATGGCGTCCGTCGGTTCGACGATGTCGGGGATATCCACGTTGTCGAGTCGGATGTCTCCGATGCCGTGCCAGACGAGTGCTTTCACGAGTGCTCACCCTTTCGTCATTGGTGTCTCCGTTTCGGTTGCCCGACGGCAACGGTACGAAACAACCCGCAGCCCGATCGGTGCCCCCGCCACCACTGTCGACTTCAAGACCGAGACTCGCACAACATGCAGCCGCGCCACGCTGTTACGGCAGCTTTCGTCTCGTCACGGGTCCCGAAGTGAGGAGTTTTCGCAGCCGTGCTGCCGGTGAGCGTTCGCCGAGGACGGCGCTGCTGCTGCGCGAGCGTTCCCGGATCCCGGCGACGAGTTCGCCGATCACCGACTCGGTGTCGTGCCGCGGGTGCCAGCCGAGATCGGCGTGGGCTCGGGAGCATTCGACGAGGGGGGTGGCGTAGGCGAGATCGATCCATCCTCGATGGACAGGGGAAAGATGCAGAGCCCATGCGAGATTGGTGATGATGCTCAATGCCGGTGCGGGAACATGCACGAGATGGGCGTCGGAGGCGTCGCGGAGCAGGTCCGCGGTCAGGGGTTCGTCGGCGGCGACGTTGAACGCGCCTGCCGCCCGATGGGCGAGGGCTTTCATCACCACGTCGGCGACGTCCTCGGTGTGCACGACGGCAGCGAGAGGGAGCGATCGAGGGGGAGCACCGGCAGTGCCGGTATCCGCCGGGACAAGGTTCGCGGCAGATAGCTCGGTGCCGCGTACCGAAGCAGAGCGGTGACCTCGTCATGCTGGGCGATCAGGCCCGGACGTATCCGAGTGACCAGGAGCGGCGACTGCCCGTCCACTGCAGCTGCCGCCTCGATCTCGTCGAGGACATCCTCTTGAGCGACCTTGTCGGCGCTGTAGATCGAACGCGGAATGCCTCCAGAGGGCCACTGTTCGGTCACCGGCGCGCCGTAGGCGCCGGGTGAGTACACCGCTGCCGACGAGAGATGGACCAGGTGGCCCACTCGGACGGCCCGAGCCGCCCGCGCGACTGCACGGGTCCCGGCGACCGCTGTTCTCCGCAGGTAGTCGCGGTCTCGGGCCGGCTGGAACGCGATCGCCAGATGGACCACGGCGTCGGCACCCTCGAGCACTGGGACGAGCGCGGAGTGCGCGTTGCCTCGGGCCAGGTGATCTCGTGCCAGTGCGCATGCGCGTAGGGAGAGGTGTGCGGAGGCGTTCGGCGGGCGATCCCAATCACTGCGGTCCCGGGTTCCTGCGCCGCGAGGAGCCGGAGAAGCACGGTGCCGACATTTCCGCTTGCGCCGGTGATCACGACTTTGCGGGGCGCGTGCATCGGCTACCGTTCCCTTCCGGCGTCCGAGCCCACGACAGGGTCGAATCCGACGACATCCTCATCGTTCTCTGTTGGCACGCTTCTAGCTCGTCGACCTGGCAAGCCTCGTAGGACGGTGGCCTTCTGGCATTCCTGCCGTCATGGCCGATCGCCGCTGTGACGATGCGTGCCAACGTCTCCCTGAAATCACCCTTATCGCAGATTCGTGGTGCAGCTGGTGATTCTCGAGCTGGGCTGCGAAACTTTCTGCGACGTCTGCTGCTTCATCAAATAGCAGGGGGCGTTGTCTACTTGTCCTGCACGGCCCGCGGCGGCCCGACCCTGTAGGCCTCGCCTCCGGTGTCGCAGCGAGCGTTCAGGTGTGTTGTCGTCCGCGGATCACCACGATCTCTTCGGTCCGCTGATCGGCGGTGATGATTCCGCGGGCCGCGAGCATGCGGCGGCGTGCGGTCAGGACGGGACCGAAGGGAATCTCCCGCCGAGCGACGACGTCGACGGCCAAACCCTGCTCCTCGAGCATGACCTGGGTTTTGTCGACCCCGCTCAGTCCCGACTGGGCGAGAAGCAGTGTTCCCCCGGGTGCGAGTACGTCCGGGACCTGGGCGCAGATCCGGTCGAGCAGCGCTCGCCCATCGGTGCCGGCGTCCCAGGCCTGCGCCACGCCGGTGTCGGGAAGTCTGTCATCCTGAGCGGGGACGTAGGGCGGGTTGGAGATGACCAGATCGAAGTATTCTGCGCGGACGGGCGTGGTGAGGCTTCCCTGCAGCACCCGAATCATGCGTTCGTGTATCCGAGCGTTGATTCGGGCGGTGAGCACGGCACGGCGAGAAATGTCGATTGCGGTGACGCTGCCCGCTCCCTGTGCGGCGGCCCGCAGGGCGAGCGCTCCCGTGCCGGTACAGATATCGAGAACCCTTGTCAGCGGAGACAGGGTGTGCTGGGCGAGAGCACCGGCGAGGAGCCACGTATCGTCCTGTGGGGGATAGACACCCGGGGTTCGCAGCAACATCGACATCTCCTCACCCTTTCCTCGCCGAAACCACATTGGACTAGGGCTAGCGTTGAAGTGCGTGTTCGAGCAGGAACAAGGCATGGTCTGTGGTCGACGCCACCACGTCGCCGGACTCACCGTCGAAGTGCCGTAGTTCGGTGCGAATCTCACCGCTGGTGAAGACCCCGAACCACACTGTGCCCGGTGGCTGGCCGTCCTGAGTCTGTGGACCGCCGACTCCGGCGACCGCCACCGCCAGGTCGGCGCCGAGCACGGTGGAGATTCTCCCGCCGGACAATGACTCCGCGATGGCAACGGAGAGGTGCCGATCACGCGCTGCCTCTGCCCCTCACCGTGTCTCCCACGTAAATCCCTTCGGTGCGCTCTTTCGGACTGGAGTTGCCGTGCGTGGGCCACGTACCGGAGCTATGTGATACCGGCCAGGGCTCTGCTCGTATTCATTGAAGAGGTCGGGCTGGGTGAAATGCCCTGCGACGTCATGTGGTACGAGCAGATTTGGCAGACGAGGACCAGGAAACGCGACCCGGTTGGGAGTGACGCTGCCCTGCGGCGCCCGGTGTCTCCGACGACACGGCATTGTGCCTCTCACGGCCGTAGCGGTCCTACCCGCGCTGATGGTTGAACATGTTCAATGGTTGCGCAGTGCCGTAATCAATTCACCCTTTTGTTTGGATGAATAGCCGGACAGTCCCACCTCTTTCGCCTTCTTCTTCAGCTCGTCAACGGTCCAGTCCTCGTACGACGACGACTTGCCGCCCTTGCGGCCGGTACTGGAACGACCACGGTTGGCGGCAGCGTTCGCGATCCGCGCCGCCTTCTCCTTCGACGCACCATCCTTCCGTACTTCCTCGTACACCTTCTCGTCCTTGATCGATGACCGCGCCATGGTGCTCCCTCCTCGACTCATTGCTGCTCGTCTCGTC
>NZ_JBHUSF010000373.1:0-8087 GCF_042673295.1 Rhodococcus sp. NPDC057014 | reverse complement strand
GACGCTGCCGCGGTGCGGTTCATCGACGCTGCCGGGCGATTTCGTAGAGGGCGACGGCGCCGGCGGAGGGGGCGCCGAGGGAACTGGCCGCGCCCCCGATCGGGATGTTGACGACCGTGTCGCAGGCGCCTCGCCACGCGGCGCTCATCCCACGGGTCTCGTTGCCGATCACGAGCACGGTGCCGCCGCCGAAGTCGTGGGCGTCGATGGTGACGGAACCGGTCTCGTCCGTCCCGACGATGTGCAGGTCGGTTCCGGCGGCTCGCCGGGCGTCGCGGAACGCGAGGATCTCGTCGACGGACGACACGGTGACGACGGGCATCGCGAAGAGCGATCCGGTGGAGGCGCGGACGCTCCGGGGGTCGAACGGGTCGGCGCCGTGGCCGACCACGACGACCGCGTCGGCGCCGAACGCGTTGGCGGAGCGGACGAGGGTGCCCAGATTTCCGGGTGAGGTGGGCCGGTCGAACACGACGATCAGGGGGACGGACTGCAGCCGCAGGTCCTTCAGTCGCGGGGCGCGGGTCTTCGCGACCGCGATCAGTTCCGGCGCGGTGTCGGTCTTCTCGCCGAGTTCGGTCATCAGTTCGGCGCTGACACCGATCTGTTCGACGGATCGGGTCGCGAGCAGTTCCCGCGCCCAGTCGGACAGCGGTGGGCCGTCGATGCGGTGCAGCAGCGATTCGATGGGCCAGTGGTGTTCCAGGGCGAGGTTGAGGGGGCGCACACCCTGGATCAGGAAGCGTCCCGCCTTCGTCCGCTTGGCGCGGTTGGTGAGGTACGACTGCCATTGCTGGAAGCGGGCGTTGCGGGTGGTCACCAGCACGGACGAGGCCGGACGGTGCCGTGCGGACGGTGTTCGGCTCATCGTTCTCCCAGTGTTCGCGTCTCGTCGAGGGTGCGGATCGTGGCGTCCGCGAGGTCGGGGGTGTTTCCGTCGACCCAGTGGATGCGGGGGTCGCGGCGGAACCAGGACCGTTGCCTGCGCACGTAGCGCCGGGTGCCGATGAACGTGCGTTCCTCGGCCTCGGCCAGGTCGTATTCGCCGTCGAGCCAGGCGAGGACCTGCGCGTACCCGATGGCCCGGGGTGCGGTGACGCCCTCGCGCAGTCCGACGTCGATCAGCCCGCGCACCTCGTCGACGAGTCCCTGTTCGAACATCAGCCGGGTGCGGAGCCTGATCCGGTCGTCGAGTGCGGCGGTGTCGCGGTCGACGCCGACGATGTGTGTGCCCCAGCGCGGTTGGCCGATGCGCGGGGCGGACGCCGCGAACGGCCTGCCGGTGATCTCGACGACCTCGAGGGCCCGGACCAGGCGCCTGCCGTCGGTGGGGAGGATCGACGCGGCGGCGTCGGGATCCACCCGGCTCAGCTCTGCGTGGACGGCCGCGACGCCCTTCTCGGCGAGGACGGCTTCCCACCGCGCCCGTACCGACGCATCGGTGGCGGGAAATCTCCACTCGTCGAGCAGCGACTGCACGTACATCATCGATCCGCCGACGATGACCGGCACGGCGCCGCGAGCGGCGATGGCCTCCACGTCGCGGACCGCGGCCTGCTGATAACTCGCGACGGTGGCCGTCTGCGTCACGTCGAGCACGTCGAGTTGGTGATGCGGAATTCCGCGGCGTTCGGCCGGGGCGAGTTTGGCGGTGCCGATGTCCATGCCCCGGTACAGCTGCATGGCGTCGATGTTGACGATCTCGCCGCCGAGGCGTTCGGCCAGCTCCAGCGCGAGATCCGACTTTCCGGTGGCGGTCGGTCCGACGACGGCGATCGGCACGGGTGAGGTCACGGACGCCACTCCCCCACGTGGTAGCCCACTCCGTAGGGAGCCGCGCTGTACAGCGTCCGGCAGGCGGCGGGTGCAGCGTCGAACACGCCGGCGAGGACCTGCCACGGGACGCGCCCACCGATGCCGAGGGCGGCGCACTCGGCGGGGTCGAGGGCGAGCAGCGCCTCCCGGTCGCCGGTGTCGAGGGCCGCGTCGACGCGGGCCTGCACGCCTTCCGCGCGGGGGTCGAACGCGCCCGGCGCCTTCGCGGTGAGTGTGTTCGCCCCGTCCGCGACGATCACCAGTCCGCGCGGCTCGGGGTCCCGGTCCAGGTACGCGCGCAGTTCCGCGCCGTAGGCGGCGCACTGCTGCGGCGAGAGGTCGGCGGCGAGGACCCTCGCGTCGACGACGGCGTCCGGCGCGCACGTTCCCCGGATCCACCCGGCCGTCAGCACCGCGAGCGGCAGGTCCGGGTCGGGCTCGCCGGCGGGACCGGGCCGCAGTGTGACCCGCACGTCGACGCCGTAGCCGCGGTAGGTGCCCTGCGCGTCGGCTCGCACCTCCGCCGCGGCGGGCGCCGCGCCGACCGCCACCCATTCGGTGGCGATCGCGGACAGTGCCTTCGCCGCCGCCTGGACCGCGTCCCGCAGCGGCGCCGTCTCCGCAGCGGCCGCCCCGGTCAGTTCGGGTACCAGCAACGGTGGGGACGGCACGAGGATGGCAGCGGTGAACACACAGTCACGCTAGTCGACCGCTGGCACGGACCCGACATCCGATTCGGGCACTGCCGTCAATCGGTACCAACACGGACCGTCCGACCTGATTCAATAGTCCACAGGGCCCGTACCGGGTTGAATGGAGCCAGCACCCGTCCCGGGTCGTATGGAGCCAGTATTGCGTTCAGGCAGCCGTGACGCGCGGCAGAGATGAGGAACCGATGACCGACAGCAGCGACGCGAAGCCCGCCGTGGAGCCTGCCGCTCAGCAGCACGACACACCGAAGCCCAGCGTCCCGAAGCCGGGTGCCGCCGCAAAACCGGGTGCACCCAAGCCCCACCCCACACCGACGCACGCCCTCTCCGCACCCGCCGTCGCCGCCCCGGCCCACAGTGATCCGAGCGAGTTCGGCCGCGTCGACGACGACGGCACCGCGTGGGTCAAGACCGCGGACGGCGAACGGCAGATCGGGTCGTGGCAGGCCGGAGACGCGGCGGAGGGCCTGGCGCACTTCGGTCGGCGCTTCGACGATCTCGCCACCGAAGTGGCCCTCCTCGAGGCCCGGCTCAATTCCGGTGCGGGCGACGCGAAGAAGACGAAGGCGGCCGCTGTCGCGCTGGCCGACTCCCTCCCGACCGCCGCGGTGATCGGCGACATCGACTCCCTCTCCGCGCGACTCGACGTCATCATCGCCGGATCCGACGAGGCGGCCGCCCACGCCAAGCACGAGAAGGAACTGTCGCGGCAGGCGCACACCGAACGCAAGGAAGAACTGGCCGCCGAGGCGGAACAGATCGGTGCCGAGTCCACGCAGTGGAAGGCCGCCGGCGACCGGTTGCGCGAGATCCTGGACGAGTGGAAGACGATCCGCGGGATCGACCGGAAGGTCGACGACGCCCTGTGGAAGCGGTATTCCAAGGCGCGGGAGGCGTTCAACCGGCGACGCGGCGCGCATTTCGCCGAACTCGACCGTGAGCGCGCCGCTGCGAAGACCAAGAAGGAAGAACTCGTCCAGCGGGCGGAGGCACTGTCCGACTCCACCGACTGGGGGCCCACGGCCGGAGCCTTCCGCGATCTGCTCGCCGAATGGAAGGCCGCCGGACGCGCACCCCGGGAAGCCGACGACAACCTGTGGAAGCGGTTCAAGGGCGCTCAGGACGTGTTCTTCGCCGCCCGCAACGCCGCATCCTCCGAACGCGACGCCGAATTCGAGGAGAACGCGGTCGCCAAGGAGGAGTTGCTGAAGAACGCCGGCCACATCGATCCGTCCAAGGACATCGACGCGGCGCGGGCCGCACTGCGCGACCTGCAGGAGAAGTGGGACGCCATCGGGAAGGTGCCCCGCGAGCGGATGCACGACCTCGAGGGCAAGCTGCGGGCCATCGAGAAGCGCGTCCGCGACGCCGCCGACGAGGAATGGCGCCGCACCGACCCGGAGGCGCTCGCCCGGGCCGCGCAGTTCCGTGAGCGGGTCACGCAGTTCGAGGAGCAGGCCGCCAAGGCCACCGCGGCGGGCAAGACGAAGGACGCCGAGAGCGCCCTCGCGCAGGCCAAGCAGTGGCGCGAATGGGCCGAGGCGGCAGAGGGTGCCGTCAGCGGCCAGTAGGCACGATCAGCCGACGTTCCAGTCGCCGCGTCGCTCCGCTTCGGCGGCAGCGGCGCGGCGTTCCTCTTCCGCGGCCAGCTGCAGCGCGGTCCGGCTCCAGACCACCTTCAACCAGTGGAACGTCAGCACGATGACGGTGAGCCAGCCGATGACCAGCCCGATGCCCGGTCCGGCCGCTTCGACGCCGGGCGCCGGTGTCTGCCGCGACCAGATGGCGAGCATGCCGAACACGATGGACACGGCGGTTCCGGCGAGGGCCACCCACGCGAGCGCCCAGCGGCGGGTGACGAGCGCGAGCATCGACACGACGACCCCGAACACCACCTCGAACCACACGAACAGCCGCGACGGCAGCGCGATCGTCTCCGCGCGGGCGTCGTCCCCGTACACCAGCACCTCCCAGCCGTTGGCGATGCCGGAATGCGGCAACGTCAGCGAACCGAGCAGCACGACCACCGCGACGGCGACGACGAGCGCACGCGCCCCGGGGTCGATCTCACCGGCCACCTTCTTCTCGGCGGCGTCGAAATCCTTCAGGTAGCTCTCGATCGGCTCGTTCGCGTCACTCGGATCCTCGTGGCGCTGGTCGTCGAACTGCGGGGTCATGCGTTGCATCCCATCTGAGCGGGTAGTGGTGCGGGCGCACCGATCTGCGGCAGTCCGAGTCCCACGCCGATCGGCGGGGTCTTCGGGGTGACGCCCTTCTCGAACGAGTCGCCTGCGCGGGTGCGGCGGTGGGTCAGGACCGGGGTGTCCGCGACGAGGTGGTGCGGGGCGGCGGCGCTGATCACGATGGTGACGACGTCGCCGGGCCGGACGTGTCCGTCGAGGTTCCCCTCCGGCCGGAAGTGGACGAGCCGGCCGTCGCGGGCGCGCCCGCTCATCCGGGCGGTCTCCGCGTTCTTGCGGCCCTCCCCGGCAGCGACGAGCAGTTCCACCTCGGCGCCGACGAGCTTCTGGTTCTCCTCGAGTGTGATCTGTTCCTGCAACGCGATGAGACGTTCGTACCGTTCCTGCACGACGGCCTTGGGCAGCTGGTCGTCCATGTCCGCCGCCGGGGTGCCGGGCCGCTTGGAGTACTGGAACGTGAACGCGCTCGTGAAGCGTGCCTGCCGGACGACGTCGAGCGTGTCCTGGAAGTCTTCCTCGGTCTCACCGGGGAAGCCCACGATGATGTCGGTGGTGATCGCCGCGTGCGGCATCGCGGTGCGGACCTTCTCGATGATCCCCAGGAACCGCGACTTCCGGTAGGAGCGGCGCATCGCCTTCAGGATCCGGTCCGAACCGGATTGCAGCGGCATGTGCAGCTGGGGGCACACATTGGGGGTCTCGGCCATCGCCTCGATGACGTCGTCGGTGAACTCGGCCGGGTGCGGCGACGTGAATCGGACGCGCTCGAGCCCGTCGATCTCGCCGCAGGCGCGCAGCAGCGCGGCGAAGGCGCCGCGGTCGCGGGGCTGGTCGGGGTCGGCGAAGGAGACGCCGTACGCGTTGACGTTCTGCCCGAGCAGCGTGACCTCCACGACGCCCTCGTTCACCAGTGCCTGCACCTCGGCCAGGATGTCGCCGGGACGCCGGTCGACCTCCTTGCCGCGCAGCGCGGGCACGATGCAGAACGTGCACGTGTTGTTACATCCCACCGAGATGGACACCCAGCCGGCGTACGCCGACTCCCGTTTGGCGGGCAGCGTCGACGGAAACGCCTCGAGCGCATCGAGGATCTCGACCTCGGCCCGATGATTGTGGCGTGCCCGGTCCAGGAGCGCCGGGAGCGAACCGATGTTGTGGGTGCCGAACACCACGTCCACCCACGGCGCCTTCTTCACGACCACGTCGCGGTCCTTCTGCGCCAGGCACCCGCCGACCGCGATCTGCATGTCGGGATTCAGTTCCTTCGCCGGCGCCAGATGGCTCAGGTTGCCGTACAGCTTGTTGTCGGCGTTCTCCCGCACCGCGCAGGTGTTGAAGACGACGAGGTCGGGCGACTGCCCGGCGGCCGCCTTCGTGTAGCCGGCGTCCTCGAGGAGCCCCGACAACCGCTCGGAGTCGTGCACGTTCATCTGGCAGCCGTACGTGCGCACCTCGTAGCTGCGGTGAGGGGTCTGGTCGATCGTGTCCACGTATGCCAGGGTACGGCCCGCGCCAAATCGCCTCGTCGCGGCCGGTGTGCGACAGGACACACGACCGACGCCGGACAGTAAAGTTTCCGTGACATCCCGAGGATTCTCGGAGCAAATGACAGGTGCTCCCGCTCCCAGCACATAGGGTCATCGACTATGACGCAAGCCGACGACGCGACGCCGACGCCCTCCACGGGCGCGGCCCCGTCCATGATCTCGATGAAATCGGTGAACAAACACTTCGGCGCCCTCCACGTCCTCCAGGAGATCGACCTCGAGGTTCCACGGGGACAGGTCGTGATCGTCCTGGGACCGTCGGGATCCGGGAAGTCGACGCTGTGCCGGACCATCAACCGCCTCGAACCCATCGACTCCGGTGAGATCGCGGTGGACGGCAAGGTGCTGCCCGCCGAGGGCAAGGCCCTGGCGGCGCTGCGCGCCGACGTGGGCATGGTGTTCCAGTCGTTCAACCTGTTCGCCCACAAGACGATCCTCGAGAACGTGATGCTCGCACCGGTGAAGGTGCGGAAGAAGAGCAGCGCCGACGCGAAGAAGACGGCCTACGAACTCCTCGAAAGGGTCGGCATCGCCAACCAGGCGGACAAGTACCCGGCGCAGTTGTCGGGCGGTCAGCAGCAGCGTGTCGCGATCGCCCGCGCGCTCGCCATGAACCCCAAAGTCATGCTGTTCGACGAGCCGACGTCCGCGCTCGACCCGGAAATGGTCAACGAAGTCCTCGACGTCATGACCTCACTCGCCAAGGAAGGCATGACCATGCTCGTGGTGACCCACGAGATGGGCTTCGCCCGTAAGGCCGGCGACCGTGTTCTCTTCATGGCCGACGGCCAGATCGTCGAGGACTCCGAGCCCGCCACCTTCTTCACCGCGCCCAAATCCGAGCGCGCGAAGGACTTTCTCGGCAAAATTCTCAGCCACTGATCGGAGCGGGCACCCGCTGCGGTGCCCTCTCGGTCGACCGTGCTCCACAGGCAACACCCGTCATTTCAATTGGAGGAACTCGATGAGGATCAACCGCTCGATTCGTGTGGGAATCGGCGTCATGGCGCTCGCCGTCGTCGCATCGGCCTGTGGCGGAGGTGAAGAGAAGAGCGCCTCCCAGAGCGCGTCGGAGGGCAAACTCACAGTCGGTATCAAGTACGACCAGCCCGGCCTCGGACTGCGCAACCCCGATGGTTCCTTCAGCGGTTTCGACGTCGAGGTGGCCGAGTACATCGCAGGCAAGCTGGGTGTCGCGCCCGAGAACATCGAGTTCAAGGAGTCCCCGTCGGCTCAGCGCGAGACGTTGATCCAGAACGGTGAGGTCGACTACATCGTCGCCACCTACTCGATCACCGACGCCCGCAAGGAGAAGGTCGACTTCGCCGGGCCGTACTTCATCGCCGGCCAGTCGCTCCTGGTGAAGTCCGACAACACCGACATCACCGGCCCCGATTCGCTCAACGGCGGAAAGAAGCTGTGCTCCGTCACCGGGTCCACCCCGGCGCAGAAGGTCAAGGACACGTACGCGCAGGACGTGCAGTTGCAGGAGTTCGACACGTACTCCGCGTGCGTCGAGGCCCTGCGGAACGGTGCCGTCGACGCCGTCACCACCGACGACATCATCCTCGCCGGCTACGCGGCGCAGTACCCGGGCGAGCTGAAGGTGGTCGGCCAGCCGTTCACCCAGGAGCGCTACGGCGTCGGCCTGGCCAAGGGTGACGACGAGACTCGCGGCAAGATCAACGACGCCATCGAGGCGATGATCGCGGACGGTTCGTGGGAGCGCGCGTTCAACGAGACCGTCGGCGCGTCGGGCTACCCGATCCCCGCGCCGCCGACCGTCGATCGGTACTGAGCAACTCACTCATCCG
>NZ_JBHUSF010000372.1:0-8087 GCF_042673295.1 Rhodococcus sp. NPDC057014 | reverse complement strand
GACACCCTCATCGCCGAACTCAAGGCCGAGGTGTCCCGGGAGATCAGCCCGATCGCCAAGCCCCGCCAGATCACCATCGTCCCCGAACTCCCCAAGACGAGGTCGGGCAAGATCATGCGGCGCCTGCTCAAGGACATCGCCGAGGGCCGCGACCTCGGCGACACCTCCACCCTCGTCGACCCCAAGGTCTTCGACGCCATCCGCCGACCCCAATAGCCGACTCCGCAACCGAAAGATCGAGACGAGATGGACATGCACGAGAGGGACATGCTGGCCTTCGCACGGACCTGGCACCCCTACGGCGGCAACGACGAACAGATACTGCCCGAATTCGGCATCACCGCGGCCACGTTCTATCAACGAGTGCTATCACTTTGCAGTCGCCCACTGACCCACGGAGTGGACGAAGACGAGTGTCTGGCAATGCGTGCTTTCTGCGTGGAAAAGCTGAGAGAGTGCGGCTACCCGGTGACACCGTGGAGAGCAAACCGGTCTGTTCGGCGTATCTGAGGTGAGGCGGCGATCAAGACATCGGACTTTGTTTTGCTAGAGTGCGCTGGCGAACGAAGACGACAAGGTCAGATCACACCGTAGTCGAAACTATACCTGCGTCGGGACCAATACTCGGTCAGTCGATTTCGGTGCAGTCGAGGATGGCGAGCAGGTCGGCGAGGAGTTTGTCGGCTTCGTCTGCGATGCCGTCGAGAATGTCGGTGACGTCGTCGAGGTGGGCGTGAGCGTTGCGGCGGGCGGCGATACCGCGGTCGTAGTAGCCCTGATCCAGCTCGACATCATCGACCACGACCGGGACCGGGACCGGGACCGGGGCGTCCTCGCCTGACTTCGTCGGGGGCTGCCAGGCCGGGGGCTGCTTGTGTACTGGTGCTTGTCCGGCCAGGTGCGCCCGGACCAGGACGGCAACGGAATGCCCGGTCAACGGAGTCGGGTCGTAGGGGGTGTGGCCCCACCGATCGATGGGTGTGAACAGTGGTTGGTCGTCGCGGCGCGCACCCTCAGCGAACGCCGAGAGGCTCGCACCCTTGTCGAGACGACCGGCGAGGAATTGGGTGCTCGGATACCGGTCCAGGAACCCGAGAACCTCCACCCAATTCGTATACACAGCAACAGGTTCGACATCGGATTTGGCGGTGACCCGCACCCAACCCTCCCCCGCCCGCACCACCAGCTCATCGTGTTCGGTGGTGACGTCGGTGCGGCGCAGCCGTGCGATCTCCTCGAACCCCAGACCGGCGGCGGCCAGAGTGAGGAGGAGGGCGTCGCGGCGACCGAACAATCCGCCCGGCCACCCGGTGACCGGGATCCGTGGCACCACCTGCGCCACCCGCTCCCCGACCCGGGTCAGCCGGTCCGCACGATTGGTGCTGAGGAGCTGCCGGATCGTCTCCGTCCGGCCCGGCGCCGGCAACCCGGCCCCGGTGTGAACGGTATTGATCGCGGCGACCCGGCGGCGTTGCGTCCCGTCGGCAGCTGGGTGGTCGGCGAGGAACTCCGCCACCACCGACGGGTGCGCGGGCAACGCCCGGTGCTCGCACGCTGTGCACCAGTCGACGAACAGCGCCCAGTCGTACCTATACCGACGCGGCACCACCACCACCGGATTCGGACTGTTACCAACCGATGGGGTGATGGTGGCGGAGTCGACGTACACGCTCAAAGGCCGATCTCAGTGACCGCGTTTCCGACCAGGGGCGCGTGTTCGCGGGCGTAGAGCTCGACCATCGCGGGGGTGGCATGTCCGGTCTGGCGCATGATGGCGTGTGCGTCGGCGCCGTTGCGGAACGCTTGGGTGACGAACCCGGCCCGCAGCGAGTGCGCACCCAACTGGGCGACGACGTTGTCGTCGTATCCGGCCGCGGCGGCGCGGCGGCGGATCGCCGCGTGCACCGACGCCCCCGACAGCGCGGTGTCGGAGAGGTTGCCGTTCTTGGCGATCGCCCGGAACAACGGCACCCTCGCCCGCATCCGCGGCAACCCCGATCGGCAGACATGACCCCCGAACGGTGAGGCGGTGCGCAGCAACCGGATCACCCCCGGGCGGGCGGCAACGTCGTATGCGGCGACGACCTGCGCCCACCGCACATACGCGCACGGCGGGCAACTGGCGTGATGGGTGGTGAACGGCAACGCCCGCACCGTCCCGACACCATCCTGGTCGGTCTTCGACCGCCGCAACCGCACATGCACCCCGTCGAGCCGGTGCACGGTCACGTCCCCGCAGTGCAGGGCGACGAGTTCGCTGCGCCGGAAGGCCCCGGCGAATCCCATCAGCAACAAGGCACTGTCGCGGCGTTCGTGCGCCTCGGCGGCCCAGCCGGTAACAGCCTGCCGGGCGGATCGAACGATGGTGACGATGTCGTCGACCAGCAACGGGGCCCGGGGATTGCGGGGCCGGTCGCCGTTGGTGGCGTAGGTGCGGCGAATCCCGGACATAGTGGAGACCACCAGGGCCTCGGTGCACGGGTTCCGCAGGTTCGCGGTGCGGTGGTAGTGCCCGATCACCGACACCCACCGGCTCAGCGTCGACGGTAAGTACGCCTTCTCCCCCACCTCGGTGAGGGTGTCGGCGGCGTCGACCAGATACGCGGCCACCGTAGCCGGGTGCGCCGGCAACGCTGCATGCCCGTGGGTGTGGCACCAGCGGCGGAAGCGGCGCCAGTCCGAGGTGTAGACGCGGCGGGTGCCCGCCGATTGTGACGCCTCGAACGCCCCGGCGATCTGCGCCACCACCTGCTCCGACAGCTCCGGAACCGCACCCCACCCACCGTCGGCCGGACTCAACCCTGCAGGCGTGCCGGCGGTTCCCTCGATCGTCACACCGGGAATCTACCCACGGTCACCGACACCACCGGTGACACGCAGGTCAGTGCCGGGAGCGGAACTGCTCGTCGGTGTGCATCGCCAGCACGGCAGCGAACGCGGTACTCAGCAAACCCAGCAGAAGCAGCACATTCATCGCGTTCCCCCTCGTTGTGGTGTCAGCGCGGCCCTGTCTGGGCGCTCGGTCGGCGGTCGTCGGCGAACATGGCCTCGATCCGCGCCTTGATCTCCGCGGTGCTCATCGCACTGCTGCTGCGCCGCACGGGCGGCCGCGAGGTGATCGACGACGCCGGAATCATCGAGGCTGTGGTCATGCGCGCCCTACCTTCCATCGTGTCCGCGGTTCCGGTGCACCCGGTTGGTGTGCACCCCCGTCACAGTGATGTGACCCGTTTCACATTTTCTGTAGTGATGGTTGTACATCACCCACTGCGGCAACGCCAACCCTCCCCTGCCGCAGCACGGTTGGCCTCCGTGCTGACTCCGGAGCTGCGGCGTGGTCGACAGTCGGCCGCGACCGTTCGATCACCTGCTGCTCACCGCCCACGAAGAAGCAGGCCGCAGAACGGGGGCCGGGACGCCATTCAGAATCCACGCACCAGGCATCAGACACCGTGGGGTGTCAGCCGCCAGCCCCGATGGGCGGCAACGGATCCGGAGGCCGCGCCGACGACCGCGCTGACGATCAGGCCGGCGGCGAGAAACGGGATGGGATTCACCGATTCCATCAATGATCAATTCTCGACAGTCGGGCAGCTACCGGGCCTCCGAGCCTGATCACCCCGGGCGCCAGGGATCGGAGGGAGTCGATATTTGCGCGCGCCCTGAAGGGCGTCAGCATTAAATGCCTTTTTGTACGTACAGTACGTATGGGCTAGACGATATGGACCGTATGGTGTAACGTCCGTCACAGCGCTGGTGAAGCCCGACGGTCGGGCACAGGTTCGGCGCAGAAGCAAGGAGAGCGACATGCGCGCGGTTGTGCTCGACGGACGAGGAAACCACGAACTGGTGGACAACCCGGTGCCCGTTGCCCAGGTCGGCGAGGTCGTCATCGAGCCGGCGGCGGTCGGCGTCTGCGGGACGGATCTGCACCTGGTGATCGGCGACTACCCGACCGGCCGGTTCCCGGTGGTGCCCGGCCACGAATTCGCAGGCCGGATCGTCGGGGTCGGGCCTGGCGTGGAGAATTTCACGGTCGGTCAGCATGTCGCGGTGGACCCGAACGTGGCGTGCGGCACGTGCGCGGACTGTGCGGCGGGTGTCCCGAACCTCTGTGACTACCTGGTGCCGATCGGGGTCACCTCGGACGGGGCGTGCGCCGAGTTGGTGAGTGTGCCGACGAAGGTGGTCTACGCGCTTCCCGAGGGGATGAGCATGGCGGCCGGTGCGCTGATCGAGCCGCTCTCGTGTGTGCTGCACGGTCTCGGGCGGTCCCCGTCGCTGGCAGATCGCCGGATCACGGTGTTCGGCGCCGGGTCGATCGGATTGCTGGCGGTCGTCGTCGCCCGCGCCGCCGGGGCGCGCACCGTCCACGTCGTCGAGCCCAGCCCGGCTCGGCGGAAGGCCGCCCTCGATCTCGGCGCCGATGCCGCGTTCGCCCCGGACGAGAACCTGCCCGCTCGTAGCGCCGATGTCGCGCTCGAGGCCAGCGGGCACCCGGCCGCGGTCTCTGCCGCCATCGAGCTGCTCGACAAACGCGGAACCCTGCTGCAGATGGGTGTGGTCAGCTCGGAGAAGACGATCCCGCTGCGGCCCTACGACCTGTTCGACCGCGAGTTGACCCTGGTCGGGTCGCAGTCGGTGGCGAACTCCTTCGCCGACGCCGTCGCCATGATGCCGGCCATCGCCGAGACCGCCGAAAAGCTTGTCACGCACACGTTCTCACTCGCCGAATACGGCGACGCCATCGCCGCCGCGCACAGCGACTCGGCCCTTAAAGTCCACATCCTGCCCCACTCCTGATCGGAAAACTTCGATGCAACACCAGATTTCCGAAGGCAGATTCGCCTCGTTCATCGAACGGATCGGCCTTCCCCCGACGTTGTTCCTCGGCTTCGTGGGCCTGCTGTTCTTCATGATCGGCGACGGTGTCGAGTCCGGCTACATCGCCCCGTACCTCGCCGACAACGGCGCCGGCAGCGACTCGCGTGCCGCGATCATCATCACCGTGTACGGGCTGATGGTGACCCTGGGCTCGTGGCTGTCCGGCGCGCTGTCGGAAACCTGGGGGCCGCGCCGGGTGATGTGGCTCGGTCTGGCGATCTGGGGCGTGTTCGAGGTGCTGTTCCTCGCCGTCGCCCTGGGCACCGAGAACTATGTGCTGATGCTGATCTGCTACGGCATCCGCGGTCTGGGATACCCGCTGTTCGCGTACGGGTTCCTAGTGTGGGTGCTCGCCGCGAGCCCGGCCCGTCGGCTCGGTTCGGCCGTCGGCTGGTTCTACTTCGCCTTCACCGGCGGCCTGCCCACCCTGGGTTCGCTGCTCGCCAGCGGCACCGAGCCGATCATCGGCGAGTACGCCACCTTGTGGCTGTCGATGGGCATCGTCATCGCCGGCGGCCTGCTGGCCCTGATCGGGCTGCGCGGCGCCACCGGCGGTGATCGGCTGGCCCCGCACTCGACCACCACCGGGCAGAGCCTGGTCGCGAGCATTGCGATCGCCTTCCAGAACCCCCGTGTCGGCCTCGGCTGCGTCATCCGGATCATCAACACCGCACCACAGTTCGGGTTTCTGGTGTTCTTGCCGACGATCTTCTCCGACGACCTCGGCTTCGGTACCAGCGGCTGGCTGCGTCTGGTGTTCATCGTCGGCGCGTCCAACATCTTCGCGAACCTGATCTTCGGGATCGTCAGCGACAAGATCGGCTGGCATCGCACCCTGCGGATCTTCGGCTGCCTCGGCTGCGCGGTCTCGAGCCTGCTGCTGTACTTCCTGCCGCAGACCTTCGGCGCCTACTGGGTGGCCGCATTGTGCGCCGCACTGTTCGGCATCACCCTGGCCGGTTTCACCCCGATCTCGGTGCTGATGTCGCTGATGGCCCCGGAGAAGAAGGGCAACGCGATCGCCGTGCTCAACCTCGGCGCCGGTGCCGCCACGTTCGTCGGCCCGCTGATCGTCGCGATCTTCCTCGACCTGATCGGTGCCGGCGGTGTGACCATCATCTTCGCCGCCCTCTACCTGGTCGCCGCCCTGTCCGTGCACTGGCTGACCCTGCCGCCGGAGTCGCAGGAGATCGTCGAGAAGGGCCTGAGCCTGAGCGATATCGACGTCGAAACCCACCACGTGGTCGACCACCACCGCGACAACAACCACGACGACGCGGTGGCCCGGGACGGCAGCCGGTAACAACTCCGGCCGCACTGTCCCCCCAGACAGCCGGGCCGCCTCCGCCCAGGGGGCGGCCCGGCATTCCACCACACACCCCGCCCGAGACGGTCACGCGCACCACGCCGGACCGGATCGCGCACCGAAAATTCTCAATTCCCGAAGGAGCCCGCCGCGATGAAACGGCAGATCATCAACGATCCAGGCGCCGCTGTCACAGAGGCACTCGAAGGCATGCAGCTGTGCTACCCGGACCTGGTGTCCTACGACACCGACCGCGAGCTGATCCTGCGCGCCACCCCGGCCCGCGACAAGGTCGGCCTCGTCTCCGGCGGCGGCTCCGGCCACGAACCGCTGCACGCCGGATTCGTCGGCCGCGGCATGCTCGACGTCGCCGTCCCCGGGGCGGTCTTCGCCAGCCCCACCGCCCTTCAAGTTCATGAGGGCACCCTGGCCGCCGACAGCGGCCGCGGAGTCCTGCAGATCGTCAAGAACTACACCGGCGACATCCTGAACTTCACCATCGCCGGCGAACTGGCGGGCGATCACGCCGTCGACACCGAAATGGTGGTGGTCGACGACGACCTCGCCACCGACACCAACGACGACGGCGACGGCCCGGGCCGCCGCGGCACCGCCGCGGTGGTCGCGGTGGAGAAGATCGCCGGGGCCCGCGCCGAACTCGGCGGCTCGCTGTCCGAGGTGGCCGACGCCGCCCGCCGCGTCGCCCGCACCTCCCGCACGATGAGCCTGGCCCTGCAGGCGGGCACCCACCCCGGCCAGGACCGCCCGGCCTTCGACCTCGGCCCGGACGAGGTCGAACTCGGCGTCGGCATCCACGGTGAACGCGGCATCGACCGTGTGCGCTTCGCCTCCGCGGACGAGCTCGCCGAGTTGCTGATCAAACCACTGGTCGAGGACCTCGGTCTCGGACGCGGCTCGGGAGTGCTGGCGATCGTCAACGGACTCGGCAGTGCCTACCCCTTGGAGCTGTCGATCGCCGCCCGCAGTGTGCACCAGTTGCTGAGTGCCCGCGGGATCACCGTGGCCCGCACCCTCGTCGGCACCTACGTGACCTCGCTCGACATGCACGGCTTCTCGGTCACCCTCGTCCCCGCCGACCCCGATCTGTTGAAGCTGTGGGACGCCCCGGTGCGGACCCCCGCACTGAGCTGGTAAGGAGCCCACCACATGAACTCGACGACCACGACCGCACTGCCCACGACCTTCGCGCCCCGCTGGGTGAACGGGATGCTGACCACGGTGCTCGGCACCACCTCGGCCGGTGGTGGTGCCGCCACCGCCCTCGGCGAACTCGACCGCCAGGCCGGGGACGGCGACTTCGGCACCAACCTCACCTCCGCATTCACCCGGGTGCAGGACGAAATCCAGAAGACGTCACCGCAGACGTTCACCGCCTGGCTGACGGCGGTCTCGCGCGGGTTCCTCGGCACCGGCGGCACCAGCGGCCCGCTGTTCGGGATGTTCTTCCGCGACATCGCCCGCTGCTCGACCGGGGATGCTCCGACCCTCGCCGAGCTCGCCGACGGACTGGGCAACGCGGTAGCGACCGTGCAGCGGTACGGCAAGGCGCAGGTCGGTCACAAGACCATGGTCGACGCCCTCGTGCCGGCCACGCAGAAGCTGAGCGAGCAGGCGGCCGCCGGCGTGGACCCCGCGCTCGCGCTGACCGCCGCGGCCGAGGCCGCGCAGGGCGGTGCCCTGACCACCCGGGACATCGTGGCCCGCCGCGGCCGGGCGTCCTACGTCGGCGAGGTCGCCCGCGGCGTCCTCGACCCCGGCGCGGTCGCCGTGGCCCTGATGATCCAGTGCGCCGCCGCCGCGGCGGCCGGGCACGACGGACCCGTCGACACCGCCTGGACCCGCTGAGCCACCGCTCCCGCCGCCCGGCCTCGAACCC
>NZ_JBHUSF010000371.1:0-8120 GCF_042673295.1 Rhodococcus sp. NPDC057014 | reverse complement strand
CGGCAGGGCTCCACGCCGCGACGCTCGGTGAGCATGCGGCGGCGTCGCCGATGGTCGGGGTGGTGACCGTCGCGATGATCCTCGGGTGCCTCTACTGCGCGGGGCACCTGTGGATGCGGGGTTCGCAGCGGGACTGGGGGCTGGTCGCGATGATGAACGTCGGGATGATCGCGTTGCACCTCACCGTGATGAGTCCCGGTTCAGGCGGTGGCCACCACGGGCACGCGATGCACGCGGCAGCGTCGGCTCCTCCGATGGCGCATACGATGTCGACCCCGATGGCGGCGGCCCTCGCGACCGCCGCCCTCGAGGCGGTGGTCGCCGTGACGGTGCTCTTCTACCGCAGCCGGCTCGACCAACCCCCCACGTGAGCGGCAACGCGTGCCCGGGGACGCTTTGGCACTCACCTGGGGGTGGGCCGGTGGGGGTCAAGGCGGGGCGGTGGGTGTCTAGCTCGCGTCCTGCTGCGCGAGTTGCGTCTTGATCCGCGCGGTCGCGTCGAGGAGCGAATCGTTGTTGACCGCGGCGGCCGCGGCGTCGTCGTGCTCCCGGGCGGCCTCGACGAGACGCTGCTGGTACTTCCACAGCGAGTCGTCCTCGGTCGTGTCGACGGTGCCCTCGGCGCCGACGATCTTGTACGCCCGGCAACGCTGCCACAGCGTGCGGATCGTGTCGACCAGCACGGGATTCTCGGCGGCCTCGTACAGGATCGTCAGCAGCGCCTCGTCGTGGTCGAGATAGGCCACGATGCGCCGCTCGTCGATGGCGGTGCGCATGAGCGCGAACTCGTCCTGCATCCGGGCACTGTCCGCAGCGCTGATTCGCTGGGCGCCCAGCCGGGCGGCCTCCACCTCGAGCAGTCGCCGCACGTCGTAGACGTGCACCAATTCGGCGAGGGTGAGGCCCTTGACCACTGCCCCCTTGTGCGGTGACCGCTCGGCCAACCCGGCTTCCTCGAGCCGGCGGATCGCCTCGCGCACTGGCATCACGCTGGTCCCCACCTGTTCGGCGAGATCGCGCACCCGCAGGCGGGCCCCGGCAGGCAGGTCGCCGTTCATGATCGACTCGTGGATCATGTCGTAGACCTGGTCGGTCAGCAGTGACGTTTCGGCGCGCTTGGACATAGCCACGACTCAAATATAAACAGTTCACAGTTCCATAGCGTTTACGCTCTTCGGAGGTGCTCCGGACGGCGTGACGGATGGCGGGTGGGCTGTGAATCGCAGGGTGGGCAGATCGACGCTGACGATGGCGGTGGCCGCGGCCGCCGTCCTGACACCGATCGCGGCGGCCGCTCCGGCGACCGCCGACGCGGGCGGGTTCACGAAGACGACGCTCCATTTCCAGGTCTTCGTCGGACCGAACCGCGACGTGCCCTGCGACGTGATCGGCGACGTGTACAAACCGGATGCGGCGTCGGTGTCGAATCGCGTTCCCGCCGTCCTCACCACCAACGGCTTCGGCGGTTCCAAGAACGATCAGGCGGGTATCGCCTCGTTCCTCGCCTCGCGGGGCTACGCGGTGCTCGCCTATTCCGGGCTGGGGTTCGGCGGTTCGGGCTGCAAGATCCACATGGACAATCCCGAGTACGACGGACGTGCGGCGAGTGAACTGGTGAGCTTCCTCGGCGGCCGCGACGGGATGGCGTTCGTCGATCCCGAGCACACCGTTCCCGTTGCGGGTCTCGACTACGTGGTGCAGGACGCGACGGCCCACCACGGCACGGCCGAGGCGAACGATCCGCGGGTGGGGATGATCGGTGGGTCGTACGGCGGGGCGGTGCAGTTCGCCGCGGCGTCGGTGGACCCACGGATCGACACGATCATCCCGATGATCACCTGGAACGACCTCAGCTACTCGCTCGCGCCCAACAGCATCGACCAGACGTCCGGGGTCAGCACGTCGGTTCCCGGTGCGTCGAAGGTGGTGTGGTCGCTCACGTTCGGGGCCGTCGGCGTCACCAACCCGCGCGCGGAGGGCTATGCGCAGGACCCGGTGCGGGCCCTGGGGTGCCCCAACTTCGCCGACCCCGCCTGCCCGGCACTGGCACAGTCGGCGGTGCAGGGTTTCCCGGACCCGGCGTCCGTCGACTTCCTGAGGCAGTCCTCCGTGGTGTCGTACGCCGATCGCGTGAAGATCCCGGTGCTGCTGCTGCAGGGTCAGCAGGACACGCTGTTCGACCTCAACGAGTCGAAGGCCACCTTCGAGACGCTGCAGGCGCAGGGCAACGACGTGAAGATGATCTGGCACAGCTGGGGGCATTCCAACCTGACCCCCGCCGAAGGCGAGATCGACATGAAGGACCCGAACCCGGACACCCAGTACGAGACGGGCCGGATCATCGACTGGTTCGACCACTACCTGCGGGACAGCGGGGCCGACACCGGGCCGGTGTTCAGTTACTTCCGCAACTGGGTCGACTACACCGGCAATGCCGCACCCGCGTACGCCGAATCCTCGGACGTCTCGGTGGGTCAGGACTTTTCGCTGTACCTCTCCGGCGACGGCGCGCTGACCGACCGCCGCGACCGCGTCGTGGCCGGCGCCCAGACGCTGAACACGCTGCCCGGCGGATTTCCCACCGACCGCGAGGCGCCGGACACGAGGCCGAACGCCCCGGTCCCGCAGAGTGTCCAGCCCGGAACCGAGGCCGAGTGGTCGTCGGGAATCCTCGATGCCCCGCTGGACGTGGTCGGCGCGCCGGTGCTCGACGTCCGGGTCACCGCAGCACCCGCGGTCACCGGTGTCGAGGACTCGGTGGTGGTCTTCGCCAAGCTGTACGACGTGGCTCCCGACGGCACCGAAACGCTGATCAACGGGCAGGTCGCGCCGGTGCGGATGGTGGCACCCGGCGAGCCCGTGCAGGTCGTGATGCCGGCGATCGTGCATCGCTTCGGTGAGGGGCACCGTGTTCGCCTCGTGGTGGCCGGCGGCGATCCGAGCTTCCGCGGCGGGCTGGTGCCGCATCAGGTCACCATCGCCGCGGGCGACCCGGGGCAGGCGCTGGTGCTGCCGGTGTCGGGCTGAAAACGAGCCCCGAGCAGCACGTGATTGACATCACACCGCCTCGGGATCACACTGGGACCCGCAATTGAATCCGATGTCAATATCAATATGACGTCGGCCGGTGGAGAGGAACCGCAGGTGACCGAGCTCGGAGGAGTGTGCGACCAGCGCTTCGCGGCGTTGCAGGACGCACTGAAGGACAATCTCGACTCCGGTGAGGAGCTCGGCGCGTCGATCGTCGTGACCCTCGACGGACAGCCGGTGGTCGACATGTGGGGCGGATGGTCCGATCCCGATCACACCGCCGAATGGGGGCGCGACACCCTCACCAACGTGTGGTCGTGCACCAAGACGGTGACCGCTCTCGCCGCGCTGATGCTCGTCGACCGCGGTCTGCTGGACGTGTACGCGCCCGTCGCGAAGTACTGGCCCGAGTTCGCCGCCGCCGGCAAGGAGCGCGTCGAGGTCCGGCATCTCCTCTCGCACACCTCGGGGGTGTCGGGGTGGGATCAGCCGATCACGGTCGAGGACACGTTCGATCTCGCCGAGTCGACGAAACGACTTGCCGCCCAGGCTCCGTGGTGGGAGCCGGGCACGGCGTCCGGGTACCACGCGCTGAACTACGGTCACCTGATCGGCGAGGTGGTCCGACGGGTCGACGGACGCACCCTGGGCCGCTTCGTGGCCGAGGAGATCGCCGGACCGCTGGGCGCCGACTTCCACATCGGATTGGACCCGTCGGAGTTCGGCCGGGTGTCGAACGTGGTCCCGCCGCCGCCGTTGCCGATCGACCTGGCGTCCCTCGACCCCGCCAGCGTCATCGTCAAGACGTTCACCGGGCCCGGACCGGACGCCTCCGCGTCCTGGTCCGACGCGTGGCGCAGGGCCGAGAACGGCGCGGCCGGCGGTCAGGGCAACGCCCGGTCGCTCGCCCGGATCCAGTCCGTGGTGGCCTGCGGCGGTGAACTCGACGGGGTCCGCCTGCTGTCGCCGGACACCATCTCCCTCATCTTCGAGGAGCAGTCGAACGGCGTGGATCTCGCGCTGGGGCAGCCGATCCGGTTCGGCATCGGCTACGGATTGCCGACACCCGTGTCGGTGCCGTTCGTCCCCGAAGGGCGGATCTGCTTCTGGGGCGGCTGGGGCGGTTCGCAGGTCGTCGTCGACACCGAACGCCGGATGACCATGACCTACGTGATGAACAAGATGGGTCCGGGACTGCTCGGGTCCGACCGCACCGCCCAGTACGCGACGGCGACGTTCGACGCACTGGGCTGACGGGGAGGATCAGGACGCCAGCCCCTTGTCCTGCAACCACTCCCGGGCGATGTCGCCCATGTCCTCGAGGTCGGCCACCCGCTCGTTCATCGCGATGAGATCGTCGGTCGTCAACGCCGCCGACACGTCCGCCAGCACGGCGCGGACGTCGTCGCCGGCCTTGTTCTCGTTGATGATCGGGGTGATGTTCTCCGCCAGGAACAGATGCTTGGTGTCCTCGAGGGCCACGAGGTTCTCCGAACGCATCGCCGGGTCGGTGCTGAACACGTCCGCGACCTCGATCTGACCGCTGAGCAGGGCATTGAGCGTGAGGGGCCCGCCGGCGTCCAGCGCCAGGAACTCCTTGAACGTCAGCCCGTACCTGTCCTTCAGGCCGGCGACGCCGTTCTCGCGGGTCTTCCACTCGGGCGGGCCGCCGAGGGTCAGTTCGCCGGCGTGGGGCACGAGGTCCTCGATCGTCTGGAGCGAGTACTCGTCCGCGGTCTCCTGCCGCACCGCGAGAACGTCCTTGTCCTCGGCGGGCGAGGGTTCCAGCGCAATGAGCCCGGCGGGGAGTTTCGCCTTGATCTCCTCGGTCACCTCGTCCGACGCCGTCGCGGTGGTCGCGCTGTCCAGATACTGGAGCAACGCGCCCGAGTATTCGGGCAGCAGGTCGATGGAACCGTCCCGGATGGCCGGGACATACACTTCCCGGCTCCCGATGTTCAGCTTCTCCGTCACGTCGATGCCGTTCGCCCGCAACGCCTCCGCGTAGATGGTGGCGATCAGCTGGCTTTCGGGGAAGTCCGCGGAACCGACGACGATGGCGCCCTCGCTGCTCCCGCCGCCGTCGGCCGCGAGCGGATCCTTGCCGATCCCGCAGGCCGTCAACGACATCAGGGTGGCGCCTGCCAGCGCGACGATCAATGCCTTCTTCATGGTGATGTCCTTCAGATCAGCGAGGGCTCGGGTACGGACGTGGGACGGGCCGCGACCGCGGTGTCTTCGGAGGCGGAGCGCTTGCCGCTGCGCACCCGCCGGGTGAGTCCGGGCGAGACGACCCGCACCGTGAGGAACCCGATCGCGAGATCGAAGGCGAGCGCGAGGAGCGACACGAGGACCGCCCCCGCCGCCATCTGCGCGTAGTCGCTCTGCGCCTTGCCGTCGATGAGGAGTCGGCCGAGGCCGCCGAGCGAGATGTACGCGGCGACGGTCGCCGTCGAGACGATCTGCAGCACCGCGCTCCGGACACCCGACAGCATCAACGGCAGCGCGCAGGGCAACTCCACCTCGGTGAGGATGCGCATCGACCGGAACCCCATTCCCCGGGCCGCGTCCACGGCGGCCGGGTCGACGGAGCGGATGCCCGCGTACGTGTTGGTGAGGATCGGCGGAATGGCCAGCAGCACCAGCACGATCAGGCTCGGAATCAGGTAGGCCAGCTTGCTCGAGAACGACGGCGCGATGACGAGCACCAGCAGGATCAGCAAACCGATGGTCGGGAGGGCGCGCAGCGAGTTGGCCAGACCGGCGACGACGACGGACCCGCGCCCGGTGTGCCCGATGTACAGGCCGAGAGGAACGGCGATCAGCGCGGCGGCGAACAGGGCGAGGAACGTGTACATCAGGTGCTGGAGGAGCAGGGCCGGAATACCTTCGGGCCCTGTCCAGTGAGCACCGTCCAGCAGGAAGTCGATCATGAGGTGACCACCTTCGGGGTCCACGGGGTGAGTAACCGGTTCGCGAGCACAATGAGGAGGTCGAGAACCAGGGCCAGCAGCAGACTGAGCGCGATGCCGGCGATGATGGGTGTGTAGAAACGCAACTGGAAGCCCTGGGTGAACAGCGAACCGATCTGCGGGATCCCGAGCAGAGCGGCGAGCGAGACCAGGCTGACGTTCGACACCACGGCCACCCGCAGGCCCGCGCAGATGACGGGAACACCCACCGGGAGCTGAACTTTGAGCAGCGTCTGATACGGCCGGTAGCCCATCGCCGTCGCGGCGAGCACCGTTTCCCGGGGCACCGAATCGAGGGCGTCGGCGACGACGCGAACCAGCATGGCGACGGTGTAGATCGTCAGGGCGACGATGATGTTCATCGGATCGAGGATCTTCGTCCCGAGGATCGGTGGCAGCAGGACGAACAGGGCGAGCGACGGGATCGTGTAGAGCAGGCCGGCGGTCCCCACCACGTACGGGTTGATCCGGCGATTGCGGTGCGCGAGCCAGCCGATGGGCAACGCGACGATCACGCCGACGACGATCGGCACGAGGGAGAGCAGGATGTGCCAGCCGACGAGTTCGACGATGCGGTCGGACTGGCGGCCCAGCCATTCGACGTTCATCGGGCCACCGCCCCCGCGAGATCCGCCGACTCGATCGCCGCCACGGCCGCGTGTGCCGTCACGGTGCCCACGAGCACCCCGTCGCCGTCGACGACCACACCCCGCTTGCTGGGTGCGGACAGGGCGGCGTCGAGCAGCGCCCGCATCGTCCCGTGCGCATCGGCGACCGTGCCGCTGAGATTCACGTCGTCCGGGCGAATGCTGTCGACGACCTTCGACGGCTGAACCCACCCGATCGGCTTGTTCGCCGGGTCGACGACGAGAAGCCAGTCGTCGGACGTCCGCGCGAGCGCTTCGCCCGCCGAATCACCGAGACGGGCAACAGGTTCGGCGACAGTGTCCACGCGACCGTCGAGATTCGCGAAACCCAGCGACCGGTAGCCGCGGTCGCGTCCGACGAAATCGGCGACGAACTCGTCGGCGGGCTCGGTCAGCAACTCCAGCGGAGTGGCCGCCTGCGCCAGGACTCCGCCGGTCCGCAATACGACCACCTGATCGCCGAGTTTGAGCGCTTCGTCGATGTCGTGGGTGACGATGATGATCGTCTTGCCGATCTCCTTCTGCAGTCGGAGGAATTCGTCCTGCAGCTGGCTCCGGACCACCGGGTCGACGGCACTGAACGGCTCGTCCATCAGCATGAACGACGGATCCGCGGCCAGAGCGCGCGCCACCCCGACGCGCTGCTGCTGCCCGCCCGAGAGCTGCCACGGATACCGGTCCGCGAAATGCGCGGCGAGACCGACCGTCTCGAGCAGTTCCATGGCCCGGGTCCGGGCTTCCTTCTTCGTCTTCCCCAGCAGCTTCGGCATCGTCGCGACGTTGTCCACGATGGTGCGATGCGGGAACAATCCGGCGTGCTGGATGACGTACCCGATCCGCCGGCGCAGCAGCGCCGGGTCCATGTCCGCGGTGGACTCGCCGTCGAGGGAGATGGTTCCGGACGTCGGTTCGATCAACCTGTTGATCATGCGCAACGACGTCGTCTTGCCGCAGCCCGACGGACCGACGAGGGCCGTGATCTTGCCGCTGGGGCACTCGAGGTCCAGTTCGTTCACCGCTGTCGTGCCGTCCGGGTACGCCTTGGTGACTTTGTCGAATGTGATCATCCGCGTGCTACTTTCGTGTAGTCCGGGAGGTGAGGCACCCGGAAGTTCGGTGTCGGTGGGACTTGCTCTACCGAGCTGTGTCTTTCTCCGGATTCGGCAACTGTTCCAGGAACTTCACCGCAGCTTTCAGGTCGTCGCTCAGGGGGCGGTCGGTGGTCCGGGGGTCCAGGCAGGTGCGCGCACGGTGCAGGTAGGCGCCGAGTTCGGTGTCCGTGCCGAGGTCGCGGTGCTGCTGGCCGAGCGCCCGCACCGCCGAGATCAGTTCGCACGCAAGGACGATGCGGGACTGCGCGAGGATGTCGGTGAGCTGAGTGGCGGCCTGGGACGCGAAACTCGCGTGGTCCTCGGTGCCGCGGGAGATGACCGTGTGCCCGAGGGAACCCGGCGCGGCGGCCATCCGGATC
>NZ_JBHUSF010000370.1:0-8131 GCF_042673295.1 Rhodococcus sp. NPDC057014 | reverse complement strand
AATCCGTGTAAGCCACCGTCCGAATTCACGACTCGGCAACAAAGCACCGCAACCCAGATAGACGAGAGGAACCAGTCATGACCACGAACAACAATGCCTTCTTCATCGGAGGCGAATGGCATGCGCCCACCTCGAGTGGCGTGATCACGGTGGTCTCACCCAACGACGAACAGGTGGTCGGCCACGCCCCCGACGGCGTTGAAGCCGACATGGATGCCGCCGTCGGCGCCGCACGCCGCGCATTCGACGACCCGGCCGGGTGGTCGCAGTGGGAGCCGGCGCGGCGAGCACAGGCGCTGGGGCGCCTGGCCGATGCGCTGGACAAGCGCGCAGCCGAAATGGTCCAGGCGGTGAGCTCCCAGAACGGCATGCCCGTCGCCGTCGCCGAGAAGTTGGAGGCGGTCTTCCCGCAGATCCTCCTCCGCTACTACGCCGGACTGATCGCAAACGACAGCTTCGAGGAGACGCGGCCGGGTCTCCTCGGCGGATCGACGCTCGTCACCAAGACCCCGATCGGCGTCGTCGGCGCCATCGTCCCGTGGAACTTCCCGCAGGCTCTCGCCGCCTTCAAATACGCTCCGGCTCTCGCTGCAGGGTGCACGATCGTCATCAAGCCGTCCCCCGAAACAGTCCTCGACAGCTACGTCCTCGCGGAAGCAATCGAAGAGGCGAACCTGCCGGCCGGCGTGATCAACATCGTTCCCGGCGGTCGCGAACTGGGCGCGTACCTGGTCTCGCATCCCGGCATCGACAAGGTGGCGTTCACCGGGTCGTCGACTGCCGGCCGCAACATCGCCGAGGCCTGCGGCCGACTGCTGCGGCCGGTCACGTTGGAACTCGGTGGAAAGTCGGCGGCGATCATCCTCGACGACGCGAATCTGGATCTCGCCACCGTCGGCGAGCAGCTGTTCGGGGCGACCATGTTGAACAACGGCCAGGTCTGCTACCTCGGCACCCGCATCCTGGCACCACAGTCGCGCTACCAGGAAGTGGTCGACACGTTCAGCGCTCTGGCCGGGTCACTGACCGTAGGAAGTTCCCTCGAACCCACCACGATGATCGGACCGATGGCCAGCGCCCGGCAGCGCGAGCGGGTGGAGTCCTACATCGCGAAGGGCAAGGGCGACGGCGCCCGCATCACGGTCGGTGGTGGGCGCCCCACCGACCTCCACAAGGGATGGTTCGTGGAACCGACGATCTTTGCGGACGTCGACAACAACTACAGCATCGCCCAGGAAGAGATCTTCGGCCCGGTGCTGTCGATCATTTCGTACCGCGACGACGAGGACGCCGTCCGCATCGCGAACGACAGCGACTTCGGTCTCGGTGGCACCGTCTTCACCGCTGATCACGATCACGGTGTCGCCGTGGCCCGGCGTATCCAGACCGGAACGATCGGTATCAACGGCTACCTTCCCGATCCGACGGCACCCTTTGGTGGTGTCAAAGCCAGTGGTCTCGGGCGCGAATTGGGTCCAGAAGCCCTGTCCGCCTATCTCGTGCCGAAGTCGATCTACTTGTGACGCGCGGGTGCGGGCGCGGCACACTGCGGGCCCGCACCTTCCGCACACTCATCTCAACGGGATATTTTCCTCACCCCGGAGGATGAAAAGAAGTCCGTTTCGTACCTTTCCTCCCCTCCCGGTCGGCATTATGGTTTGACCAAACACTTCGGCCTGTCTCCCGACGAGGAAAGGCACCTGAAAGCAAGGATCCGCACATGGATGTCATGGAACACGCGGGAGCGATACTCCCCGAGGACCGCTACAGTGCGAGCACCCTCGAGGCGTTCCGATCGAACGGGTACTGGCGCGACGAGAGCCTGACCCAATACGTGGACCGGTGGGCGGAGACCGATCCGGACTTCGTCGCCGTCACCGACGGCTACGGAACTCTCACGCGCGGCGAACTTCGAGCGCAGGCGTACCGTCTCGCGGCCTCCCTGCAGACGCTCGGCGTCGAACGGGGTGACCGCGTTCAGGTCCAGTTGCCCAACTGGAACGAGTTCGTCGTCATCTATGTGGCACTCGCCCGGATCGGCGCCGTCCTCGTGCCGACCATGCCGGTGTACCGGCACGACGAGGTGCGCTACGTACTGGAGCACTCCGGAGCCAAAATCTCCTTCGTCACCGAGGAATTCCGCAAGTTCCGATACACGGACATGCTCGCCGAGGTGCGCAAGGATGTACCCGGACTCGAACAGGTCGTCGTCGTGCGCGGGACGGCAGGCGCCGACGAGATCGTCTTCGATGACCTGATTGCCGGCGACGATGCACCCGGCGACGACGAACTCGGACCACCACCACCCGCCGATGCCGCTCACGCCATCATCTACACCTCGGGAACCGAGTCGCGGCCGAAAGGCTGTCAACATACCTTCAACACACTGTCTTTCACCGTCCACGGGCTCGGCGGGCAGGTGATGGGGCTGAACCCGGACGACGTGATGTTCATGCCCTCTCCCATCACCCACGCGACAGGCCTGGCCGTGGGAGTGGCGACTCCGTTGATCCTCGGAAGCGGGATCCACCTTCTCGACGTGTGGGAGCCCAACGAGGGACTCCGGCGTATCGCGGAATTCAAGACGACAGTGAGCATGGCCGCGACACCATTCCTCCAGATGGCACTCGGGGCCATCGAATCCGGTGCCGACTACGACGTCAGCGCGATGCGACTCTGGGTCAGCGCCGGCGCACCGATACCCGAAACCCTTCTTCGGAAATGGAAGACGGCACTACCTGACTGCACACTGTTGCCGGTATACGGCAGTAGCGAAGGACTGCTGGTGACGGCAGTGCGTGTCGACGATCCCCTCGAGAAGGTGCTCTCCTCAGACGGGCGTGCGTTCGATGGTGTCGGTCTCGAGATCCGCGACGAGGAAGGCACCACCGTACCGGCCGGCGAGGAGGGCCAGATCTTCTACGGAGGACCGGGCATTTTCCTCGGGTACTGGCGCGACCCCGAGCGCACGGCCGCGTCGGTCGACTCACGTGGGTTCCTTTCCTCGGGTGATCTCGGCCGCGTCGACGAAGACGGCTATCTGCGGGTCACGGGACGAATCAAGGACCTCATCATCCGCGGCGGCATGAACATCTCGGCGCGGGAGGTGGAGGAGCACCTCCTGGCGCACCCGCGCATCACCGCGGCTGCAGCTGTGTCGATGCCCGACGCGCGTCTAGGCGAGAAGGTATGCGCCTTCGTCGTTGCCAACGGTCCCGGACCAACTCTCGACGAAATTGCCGACTTCCTGCGCATCGAGCGCAAGGCCATGGTGCAGAAGATTCCCGAGAAGCTGGTAGTCGTCGATCAACTCCCCACCACCGCGACCGGAAAGATTCAGAAATTCCTCCTCCGCAAGCAAGCTGCCGAAGCGGTTGCCGGCGACTAGATCCCGACCAGGACACAGGACCGTCCCCTTTGCCGAGGCAAGGGGGGCGGTATTCGTGTATGTGGTGAGTCCGTCACCTACCAAGATGGTCTGCCTGCGCGCGTGAGACTTTCGGCACCTGTTCACCGTTGGCCGGTCATCGCCAGATAGCGGTAGATCGCCTCGGACCGGTTCATGGCGCCCAGCTTGCGAAGTATCTTCTTGACGTGCGTCTTCACCGTGAAGATGCTGATGACGAGTTCGTTCGCGATCTCGGCGTTCGATGCGCCCCGGACCAGCAACGTGAACACCTCCCGCTCACGCGTCGTCAGCGATTCCAGCGCGGCGGGATTCAGATCGTCGTGGGGCGTACCAGGCAACGCCGAAACCTGCTCGGCCGAGGTCTCGTCGAGGAAACTGACATCCGCGTGTTCGAGAAACTCGGCTTCGCGGGCTTCCTGTTGCAGGCGTTGGACGATCACATCCTTCTGTTCACTGAGGCGATCGGCCAGCATCGCCCGTTCGAACAACGTCCCGAAACCGCGGGCATACGCCCCGAGCATGTCCCGGACCACAACGTTCACCGGGTCCCCGGAAGGTCGACTGCCGTGCACGAGACCGATGACACCGGTCGACACGGTAATCGGGGCAACCACATAGGAGTCGGCGGCGAGCATCTGCGCGACCTCGGCACTCGGCCGAACGTCAGCGTTCGGCCCGGCGAGTACCGCGGATCTGGTCTTACACGCCCGGCTCTCGGCTGATTCGAAACCGAGGGGTAACGCCTGCAAGGAACTCAGGACCTCGTCCGACCTCGTCGAGCTGTGGAGCTCGAGCGCCGTCCACGAGCCGTTGTGCACCTCGGACAGGAGTATCCGGTCGAGTCGCGCTGCATTCGCAGCCTCGAAGCAGATTCGTTTGCGAAGACCGGCAACGGACTCCGAGCCCCGCAGCCGCCGGATCGCGCTGGCGAACTCGGCGGGTTGCACGATGTGCCCCGGGCCCTCGCGCACTGTGCGAATCCGGCTGCGCGTGTCCTGAAGGTCGACGATGAGGCGACCGAGCGCTCGTTGCTGCTCGGGGCCGAGCTCGGGGAACGTCGCAAGTGCCGATTCGGTGGCCTCGTCGAGGAGCGCCATCTGAGTACCGAGCGAGACAATGCGGATCTCGTGGGAGCGGGGGCCGACGCCGTACTCGTCGCGCAACCGATCGAGGAGAACGATGACCGCGTGTGACAACTCGCGGTCGGTCGTCGACCTGACGGTCGCTCGCCCCTCCGTCTTCCCTGTCATCGCGCTCGTCGGGCCTGACTCGAGTAGAGAGCCGTCGCCGCGGCACGAGTCGGTGCGTGCAGTTTCTTGAGCACGGATTTCACATGCGACTTCACGGTGCCCTCGGAGATGACCAGCGCCTGTGCAATCTGATTGTTGGTGGCCCCGGTTGCCAGGTGGGACAGGATCTCGCGCTCCCGGACGGTCAGCACACTGTTGATCTCGAGCACCCGATTCTCCCCGGGATCATCGCTGGAACTCTCGACCGGCGCGGCGGCCTGATGCGAGAGAATCGCATCCGCCTTCGAGATCCGGTCCAGCATCGTCTGGGTTGCGTCGAACGACTCCTCCACCCGGGCACGCTGCAGTTGAATTCGATGCTTCAGCACCGCCTGCTCGTACACGATGGCCAGAATGGTCGCGAAGGTGTCCAGCCGATCCCGGTCGTCGGGATCGAGAACATGCTCCGACCCTGGCCGGTCGGCGTGGAGCAGTCCGATGACCTTGCCTGCGGACATGACCGGCGCCGCGACGTATGCCGACGACCGGGATCGGCTGACGATCTCCTTGTGTGTGCGGTCGTCGTCGGCCGGGGCAGCGACCAGCGCGGGAACCCGGCGTCGGACCAGCTCGGTTTCCAGAGGCGCTTCGGCCAGGGACAACACCGCAGAGTCGACGTAGTCGGAGAAATCGAGAGGCGAGCCGTCGAGCTCGGGCCGCAGATAGAGACGGCGAGGCTGCCACAGAGAACCGGACACAGCGGAGACCATCGAGCGCGCGAAGGGCAATTGTGTACACACCACCTCCGGTGCCGCCTCGATGATCTGTCGCGGGGAAAGTCCCCGAAGCGTCACCGCAGCGTCGTGCACCTCGCCCAGCTCCGCGATCCGGCGAATCGCCTCGGTTCTCGCCAACTGCTCCTGAACACGTTCGATGTCGACGAGAACCCGGCAAGCGTCTCCGATATCGGTCTCGGCGAGCCGCCCCTCGGTCAGCGCGTCGACGAGGCGACCTCGTGCCGCTGCAAGAGACACCGACAACGTGGGAGAGTCGGCGTCGGGGTTGAGCTCGTGGTCGACCAATAGCTTCTCGGCCATACCGATACAGTCCGCTGCTTGGTGCACGAGATCCGCTCGATCAGGATCCTTTGACGTCTTCGTCCAGCTCACCTTCTCGTCACACCTCCGGCCGCATCGGCGCACCACTCGACATGTTTGTTGTGACTGGCATCACTCTGCAGTGTAGCCCGATCTCCCGGCTATCGTCCAATGGTATGACCGATCAGCTGATTGCGTGTACGCTGATCTACCCCGAGTACACGGCAAATGCCTTGTTGGAGTTGAAGACGTCGGTCACCACGAGATCCGACCAGTCACGGCGCAAGCCCAGCTCCTCGACCGCACCGAGCATACAGAACCAGTTGAGAATTTCGTGCTGGCCGGCATCGACGACCTCTGCGCTGGTGTAGTTGCGCATCAGCGCGAAGTCGTCCTCGCGCAGCGCCTTGTATATACGCAGGTCGGCTTCGGTATCGGGACGCATGTGCCACAGCTTGTCGGCCAGGAAGGCGTGCGACCAACTCGAGGAGGCGACGAACGCCACCCTGAGATCGCGGTCGCGGAAATGCTGCGCGACCGCCCGGCCGACTTGGAAACACCGTTCCGGCGTCGGACCCGAGGGGTCGAGAACCTCCGATTCGATGTCGGCGAACCTCGCCAATCCACCTTTACGCGCGATGGCGTGCTGCCCATAGCAATTGACCGTCATCGGGATGAACGGATACGATATCTCGGCGCCGGCGTTGGCGTAGTCGAGGAACAATTGCGTATTCAGGATCGCGTGCGGAAAATGTGCGGCGGTGCGCTTCTTGTACGAATAGGCCATGTCGAATCCGCGCTCGATCAAGCCGTCGGCGAGTGTCCTGGCCCCCGACGCGTCACCATGCATCATGATCTCGAAATCGTCCGGCTTCCCCCAGAAGTTCGGACTGCCTCGCTCGTTCATCACCTCGAAGGCGGGCACCTCGAGGTCTCCGTAGGCGAGCACGCAGAACGGTGGCACCACCTCCTCGCGAAAATTCTCGTACTGGTCGTCGCCCCACACCACGAGGACGTCGGGCGCGAACTCGTCGACCGCGTCACGCACCCGAGCCAGATTCGCCACCAACTCCCCACGATGCGCCGCTGCGGCGGCGGTTCCACCGTCGTCGGACCACTCACGACGCATACGGTCCGGCCAGTGGGCCGGGTCCTTCTCCTCGACGGGGATGTCCGGGTCGGTAAGAGTCCATCGCAGCAGACCTGCCATGTGCTCGTCGGTTCCCGCCAACAGCGGGTAGTGGGTCATGCCGAGAGCGAGGAAGTCTCCCATTGGCCGTCCTTTCTGAGGTGGCGCCTCGGCGCCGTCACACGCGCCGCGGGTATCGCTCCCCATCGTGTGACGTGCGCACGCCACACGCACAGCAAGTTCCAGTGCCCGGAACGCGGCGTCAGTCGTCGAACGGAAAGAGATCCGCCCTACCCTGGGCGAGCATCTGGGTGGTGTCACGGCAGATGCGGTGAGCAGTCAGTTTGACGGCGTTGATCACCGACTCCGAGACCTCCTTCGCCGAGTCGAACTGAACGGCGACGGCACCCATCGGCCGGCCCTTGATCAGCACGGGCGCGGCGATGTTACCCAGGCCCAGAACCACCCCGTCCTTCTGCACTGCAACTCCCGACACCCGAACGTGCTTCAACTCGTGGCGAATTCGGACCGGATCCGTGATCGACTTCGGGGTCAGTCCGACCAGAGGTCCGGCCAGCAGTTCGGTGAGTTCCTCTTCCCGCAGATGCGCCATCATCGCCCGGCCCATCGCGGACAGGTGCGCGGGGATCCGGGTGCCCACCTCCCCGATGGGTCGCGCGTGGTTCACCGCGAACAGCGCCTGCAGCACGACGACTTCGTTACCCCTGAGGACGCCGAAGTGCACGGATTCCTTCGACCAGGCCTGCAATTGCGCCAAGTGCGGCAGCGCAACCTCGCGCATGCCGTCCACCGGCATGGAAGAAACCAGCCGTAACAGCCGGATACCGAGCCGGTACCCCGCGCCGTGTTCCTCGATCACCGCCAGCTCACCCAACCGCTGCAGCAATCTGTGCACCGTCGACTTGGGCAGGCCCGTCTTTCTGCTGATCTGTGTCAGGGTCAGAACCCGATCGCGCTCGTTGAACGCATCGATGATCGAGAACGCCTTCGCCAGGATCGAAGGCGGGGAACTCCCCGCACCGCCGGTGTCGCGCTTGTCTTCTTCCATTTGCATCATCGGGCCTCCGCAATCTTCGCTCCGCCGACCCCGCGGAAATCCACTGTAACGGCGGTCACAGCGCGCTGACATTCAGGGTACGTTCCCGCCCGATTGGTTCCAGCCTTCGGAACAACAGCGGCCGCAACCGCACCGAGACCCTAACGTTCCCTCCGTCCGGCTTGCCCGACGACGCGGGCAGGCCGGACG
>NZ_JBHUSF010000369.1:0-8193 GCF_042673295.1 Rhodococcus sp. NPDC057014 | reverse complement strand
CCACCGATGTTCGCGACCACGCCGACGCCGCCGGACTGATAGACGACGCCGTCGCCCGATTCGGCCGCCTCGACGTCCTCGTCAACAACGCGGGCGGGTCGCCCGACGCCGACGCCGCCACCGTCTCGCCGCGCTTCGTCGAGAAGATCGTCGCGTTGAATCTGCTGGCACCCTTCACCGTCGCCCAGGCCGCGAATGCGGTGATGCAGCAGCAGTCCGACGGCGGCGCGATCGTCAACATCGGCAGCGTCTCGGCCCACGATCCGCAACCGGGCACCGCCGCCTACAGCGCCGCGAAGGCGGGCCTGCTCGTGCTGACGAAAGCGCTTGCGCTCGAATGGGCTCCGAAGGTCCGCATCAATCACATCACCACGGGCCTCATCCGCACCGAGAGCGCGGCGTCCGTCTACGGCGAGGACGGTGGCGCCGCCGTCACCCGGACCCTTCCGATGGGGCGAATGGCGGTGCCGTCCGACATCGCGGACGCCTGCCTGTTCCTGGCGAGCCCGCAGGCGTCGTACGTCAACGGCGCCGATCTCGCCGTCCACGGCGGCGGCGAATACCCGGCGCGGTACCTCGCGACCCACTCCTGACCTCGACACCGAATGCCGCACCGGTTCAGTTCACCTGCACCGGTGGGGCATTCGGTGACGGACGGCGACCGTGCGGTCAGCCGAACGCGGCGCGGGCGCCTGCGATCACCGGCGCGTCGTCTCGGACCAGTTCGAACGACGCGTCACCCGGATCACCCCACGCCCGCAACGACGGCGCGTCGCCCGGGTACACCGGTGCGGCGAACCGTCCCTCGAGCCGGGCGAGGTCGGCGGGGTGCACGTCCAGCGCCCGCGCGAGTTCCAGCGCGCTCGCGGCGAGGGTACACAGGCCGTGCATGATCGGCCGGGGCTGTCCGATCCGCTCCGCCGCCGCCGGATCGATGTGGATGTGGTGCCGGTCGCCGGTCAGCCGGTACAGCGCGGCCTGGTTCCCGGCGGTGTGCAGGACACGCTGCACGACCGGTTCGCCCTCGGGCCGAGACGGTTTCGCGGGACCGCGATCGCCGCCGAACCCGCCTGCGCCCGGCGCGAACAGCGACCAGGTGGCGACGAAGAACTCCGATTCGACGCGCACCTCGAACACCGCCGCCGAACCCTTGTCCCACACCTCGCCGACGGACGCCGACAACGCGATCTCGCCGCGGCGCGGAAGGGGGGCGAGCACCGTCAATTCCTGCGACCCGTGCAGCGCCGTCTTGGTGTCGAAGGCGCCCCGCGACCCCAGTTCGTCGGGCGCCCACTGGGCGAGCGTCAGAGCGAACGTGGGCAGCACCCGCAGACGCTCCTCGAAGACGAGGTCCAGTTCGGTGGCCGTCGCACCCACCGCCAGTGCGTACAGGATGGCGTCGCGTTGGTCGTACCTCACGGTGCGGGTGCCGAGGTCCGCGCCTCGCCACGCTCCTGCCGTCGTGCGCTCGGTTGTCGTCATGATCAGTCCTCTCTGCCCAGGATCAGGCCGCTGGTGGGCACGGCGGTGCCCGCGGTCACCAGCACGTTGCCGATGCCGTCCGGTTGTGTGGTCGACGTTCCGCGGATCAGGCGTACCGCCTCGGCGATGCCGTTGACCCCGTGCAGGTAGGCCTCGCCGATCTGGCCGCCGTGCGTGTTCGCCGGGAGGCGGCCGCCGACCTCGAGGTTGCCGTCCCGGAGGAAGTCCTTCGCCTCGCCGGGGTCGCAGAACCCGAGTTCCTCGAGTTGCGGCAGGACGAGCGGGGTGAAGTGGTCGTAGAGGATCGCCGCCGTGATGTCGCCCGGCGCGAGACCGCTCTGCCCGTAGAGTTGCCTGCCGACGAGACCCATTTCGGGTATCCCGGTGATGTCGGGCCGGTAGTAGCTGGCCATCATGTGCTGGTCCTTCCCGGACCCCTGCGCGGCGGCCTTGATCATCGCCGGGGTGGTGCGCAGATCCTTGGCGCGTTCGGCGGAGACGACGACGAGCGCCTGGCCGCCGTCGGTTTCCTGGCAGCAGTCCAGCAGGTGCAGCGGTTCGGCGATCCACCGCGACTGCTGATGGTCGTCGAGGGTGATGGGCCTACCGTGGAACCAGGCGGCGGGGTTGACGGCGGCGTGTTTGCGGGCGACGACCGCGACCCGGCCGAAGTCCTCGCTCGTGGCGCCGTACCGGTGCATGTACCGGCGGGCGAACATCGCCACCCACTGGGCGGGGGTCGACAGTCCCTGCGGGGTCAGCCAGGCGTAGGCCGCCCGGTCCGCGGTGCTGTCCATCGGTCGGTCGTGCTGCCCGAGTCCGTAACGCACACCGGACCGTTCGTTGAACGCGCGGTAGCAGACGACGACGTCCGCGATGCCCGTTGCCACGGCCATGGCCGCCTGCTGGACGGTGGCGCACGCGGCGCCGCCGCCGTAGCCGATGCGGGAGAAGAACTTCAGCTCACCGATGCCCGTGTTGCGGGCGACGAGTACCTCACCGTTCGTCTCGGCGGTGTACGTGGACAGTCCGTCCACTTCGGACGGGTCGATGCCCGCGTCGGCGAGCGCGGCGACGATCGCCTCGCACGCCAGTTGCAGTTCGCTTCGTCCGGAATGTTTGGAGAATTCGGTCGCGCCGATGCCGACGATGGCGGCGGCGCCCGACAGGGGGCTGGTCACCAGTCTCCTCCCGCAGGGAAGGCGACGACGACGGTGCCGGTGGCGTGATCGCCGAGGCTGTTCGTGCCGCGGATCTTCACGGTGACGAGGCCGTCGTCCTTCGCGACCACCTCACCGGTCAAAGTCATCGCGTCGCCGGGGTAGTTGGGGGCGCCGAGCCGCACCGCGATGCGGCGCAGTGACGCGTGCGGGCCGGCCCAGTCGGTGACGAACCGACCCACCAGCCCGTTGGTGGTGAGGATGTTCATGAACACGTCCTTCGATCCCCGCTCCACGGCGAGGTCCGGGTCGTGGTGGACGTCCTGGAAGTCGCGGGTGGCGAGCGCGGTGGCGACGATCAGGGTGCGGGTCAGCGGAATCACCAGTTCCGGCAGCCGGTCGCCGATCTGCACGGTCTCGTAGGTCGTGGCGCCCACGGTCGCGGTCATGCGACCACCCGCGCCCCGGACGCCAGCTGCGCGCCCAGACGTGCCAGGTCGGAGCCGGCGCCGCCGAACGTCGCGGCGAGCTGTTTGCCCCACAGCAGGTGCCGGTGCACCGGGTAGCCGGTGTCGACGCCGATTCCGCCGTGTACGTGCTGCGTGCGGTGGACGACCCGCTGGCCGCCGTCGGTGGCCCACCATTTCGCCACCGTCACGGCGGTCCCCGGGTCGTCCCCGCTCCCGAGGAGCCAGACGGCCTGCCACAGCGTCACCCGCATGGCTTCGAGGTCGATGTAGCAGTCCGCGAGCTGATGGGTGACGGCCTGGAATGTCGCGAGCGGGCGACCGAACTGGGTGCGCCCGTTGAGGTACGTGACGGCCTGGCGCACCGCGCCTTCTCCCACGCCCAGTTGCAGGGCGGCGACCGCGAGTTCCGCCCGTTCGAGCAGCCATCGCACCGCGGTGCCGTCCGCCGGGCCGACCGGTTCCGCCGGTGCCGCGTCGAACGTGAGGTTCGCGCAGATCTCGCGGGTCGTCGACTCCGCCTGCTGCACAGTCACTCCCGCGGTCCCCGGATCCACCAGGAACAGCGCCGGACCGGTCGGGGTGGTCGCGGACACGAGAAGGCGTTCGGCGAGGTGGACCACCGGCACCGCGGCCTTGGCTCCGTGCAGCTGCCACCGGCCGTCCACCTCGCGGGCCGCCGTCGCCGGTTCACCGTCCGCACAGGGTCCGAACTCCTCGAGCCCGACGGTGAGGATCACGCTGCCGTCGGCCGCCGCGGGGACCAGTGCGCCCCGTTGGTCCGGCGTCCCGAACTCGGCGATCGCGAGTGCGCCGAGCACGTGCGGCCACAACGGAACCGGCGCGACGGTCCGGCCCTGCTCCTCGAGCAGCACGTACAGTTCGGCGAGTCCCGCGCCGCCGCCCCCGAGGTTCTCGGGCAGGGCGATGCCGAGCAGACCTGTGGTGGCCAGTTCGCGCCACAGTTCCCGGTCGATCCGGTCGGCGGTCGACTCGATCTCCTCGAGTCGCTCGGGTCGCGACTTGGCGGCGAACACGTCCGCGGCCAGTCCGCGCACCGCCTCCTGCTCCTCGCTGAAGGTGAAATCCATCAGTGGTCCTCCAATACAGGCCGGAATGCGGGAAGGGTGAGTTCGGGGTCGGCGTCGATCCAGTCCAGTTCCACCGGCATTCCGATGTGCACGTCCCCCGGTTCGACACAAGTCATGTTGGCGATCAGCCGGGTGCCCTCCTCGAGTTCGATCACCGCGACGATCAGGGGGTAGTCGAAGGCGTCGATCTTCGGGTGGTGGTTGACGACGAACGTGTAGACAGTGCCCCGTCCCGACGCGTCGACGGTGTCCCAGTCGGTGGAGCGGCACTCGCCGCACATCGGTCCGGTCGGGTGCCGCAACACCCCGCAGCCCGTGCACCGCTGGATGACCAGGCGGTGCTCGCGGGCGGCCGCGAACCAGAAGGCATTGTCGTCGTTCAGGGCGGGCCGCGGGCGCAAGGGGCGTGGGGCCGGCCGTTCGGCGGGCCGGAAGCGGAGTGTCCGCCACCGCTGGGTGCCGACGATCTCACCGTCGCCGTTGCGGTACGTCTTGAGGGTCGTGACGAAATGTCCGGCGCCGAGCCCGGTCTGCTTCTCCACGGACACGGACTCGACCACCTCGGTCGTGCTGACCCGGTCGCCGGGGCGCAGTTCGGCGAAGAATTCCTGGTCCGAATCCGTGGCGACGACGGACGTGAATCCCGCCTCGTCGAGTGTGTCGATCAGTTCCGTCCAGACCGGTGACGGGTCGGCGCCGGACATCTTGTCGGCGTACGTGCGCATCGTCCACACCTGCAGCATCTGAGCCGGCGCGACGGCACCGCCGCGGCCGGTGGCGCGTGCGGCGTCGTCGTCGAGGTAGACGGGGTTCGTGTCGCCCATCGCCTCGGCCCAATGCCGGATCATGGGGGTGTTCACCGGGTCGGGACCCCAGGTGGCCGGGACGATCGTCCGCCCCTCGAAGGCGCGGAGCCGGGTGAGGAGTTCGCTCATTTCACCGTCTTCTCGCGGACGAGCCCGAGGCCGAGGGTGCCGACCATGTCACGGAGCACCTCGTTGACGCCGCCGCCGAACGTGTTCACCACGCTCTGCCGGGAGATCTGTTCGATCTGGCCTGCGAGAATCGCGCCCGGCGAACCCGGACGCAACCGTCCCGCGGCGCCGAGGATCCCGAGCAGCGTGCGGTAGACGTCGACGTGGGTTTCGGTGCCGTACGTCTTGGTGGCGCCGGCGTCGGCGCCCGACAACTGATCCCGAGCGACGGCGGCGGTCATCTTCCAGTTCAGCAGTCGCATCGCCTCGAGCTTCGCGTGCGTGCGCGCGAAGTCCATCCGTACCCAGGGGATGTCGAGTGCGCCGTTCTCCCGCGCCCAGTCGAGAACCTGGTGCCACAAGCCGAGTGTGCGTCCGCCGAGCGCGGCGAGCCCGATGCGTTCGTGGTTGAGCTGCGCGGTGATCAGCTGCCACCCGCCGTGGACGTCGCCCACGACGTCCTGATCGCCGACCCGGATCCCGCTGTAGTACGTCGACGTGACCGTCAGCCCTCCCACGGTGTGGATGGGCGACCAGCTGAACCCGGGGTCGTCGGTGGGCACGATGAGGATCGAGATTCCCTTGTGTTTCGGGGCGCCCGCATCGGTGCGACACGCCAGCCACACGTAGTCGGCGGTGTTGGCGCCGCTGGTGAAGATCTTGTTGCCGTCCACGATCCACGAGTCCCCGTCGCGCACGGCCCGGGTCTGCAGCGCGGCGAGGTCGGTGCCGGCTTCCGGTTCGGTGTAGCCGATGGCGAAGACGATGTCGCCGGCCAGGATTCCGGGCAGGAACCGCGCCTTCTGCTCCTCGGTGCCGTACTTCATCAGCGTGGGCCCGACGGTGTTGACGGTGACGAACGGGAACGGCAACCCGGCCCGCTGCACCTCGTCGAAGAACACGAACTGGTCTTCGATCGACCGGCCCTGCCCGCCGTACTCCACCGGCCACCCGACACCCAGCCAGCCGTCCTTGCCCAGCAGGCGCACGATGTCGCGGAAGTGTTCACCTCCGACACCCTCCTCACCCGCAATCCGCCGTGTCTCCTCCGGCAGCAGCGCCGCGAAGTAGGTGCGCAATTCCCGCCGGAGTTCCCGCTGCGCGGGCGATTCCCTCAAGTCCATCGGCGATCTCCTCATGCCTGTGCGTGGCTGTCGCCACGTGTGTTCTGGACGCTAACCAGCACTCACCCGCCCCGGTGCCGGTGTCTCGGTCACCGGGAGGCGGCTGTCGCCGAGGCCGCACGTCCGCTGGAATGGTGCAATGGCCACCGGATTCGCTCTCACCGAACTCACCGCCCGCTACGCGCGGGCCGTCGACCGGCGCGAGGCGGCAACGCTCGCGGCGCTGTTCGACCCGGACGCGACGTTCGTCCTTCCGCCCGCGTTGACCGGCACCGGGGCGGCGACGGAACTGCGCGGCAGTGACGTGCTCGCGTCCGCCGTCGTGGACGCGGTCTCCCCTCTGCAGGCCACCCGGCACGTCGTCCACCAGCAGGTGATCGACGTGGACGGGTCGACGGCGTCGGGCGAGACGTACTGCACCGCGCACCATGTCTACTCCGGCCGGAACGGATTCCGTGACAACCGGATCGCGCTGCGCTACCACGACCGCTACGTGCTCGGCGACTCCGGCTGGCGGTTCGCCCGGCGCGAACTGATCGTCGACTTCAGCGAGGACGTACCGGTCACCGTGCCGGACTGAGTCCCAGGCGGGCCGAGCAGACGGCCATCTCGTCGACGACCTGGTCCAGGGACCGCGCATGCCGGGACGCCGACAGCACGAGCCGGTTCGCGCCCAGGTCCCGGGACCGCGCGAGCTTGGCCTCGTCCAGCCTCGGCAGCGTGGCACCCAGCACGAGTTCGACGTCGGCGGGATCGCGGCCGGCGTCCGCTGCCGCCGCCCGCATCCGGGCGATCGGCCGGTCGAGGTCGTCGCCGGCCAGGCCGAGCGGCTGGAACCCGTCGCCCAGCCGCCCGGCACGCCGCGCGGCCGCCGGGCTGTGTCCACCGATGTAGAGCGGGACTCCCGAGTCCCGGTGCGGTTTGGGCCAGCTCTGGGCGCCGCGGAAGGAGAAGTGCTCACCCTCGAAGTCGACCGCGGCGGTGCCCGACCACAGGGCCCGCATCACCGCGATCGCCTCGTCGGCGATCGCGCCCCGCCGGTCGAAGTCGCCCCCGCAGGCTTCGATCTCCTCGCGCATCCAGCCGACACCGAGGCAGATGCGGAGGCGTCCCGCCGACAGCCGGTCCAGGGTGGCGAGGCGTTTCGCCAGCACCACCGGGTGATGGTTGGGCAGTACCAGTACTCCCGTCGCGAGACCCAGGGTCGTCGTGGCACCGGCGACGAACGACAGCAGTTCCAGGGGGTCGGGGAGGCTGCAGTCGTCGGGCAGATGCGACTTTCCGGTGGGCGAGTACGGGTATTCGCTCGCCGTGTCCGCGATGACGACCGAGTGCTCGACAGCGGAGATCTCGTCGAATCCGAGTGATTCGGCAGCCCTGGCGAATTCGAGTATCCACTCGGGCTCACCGGCCCGTCCCAGCTCGACGGGAATCACCACACCCAGTTTCATGTCACCCTCACCGTCACACGTGCAGGAATCGTTGCCGGCCGTGCGTGTGGAACTCCTGCTCCAGCGCGGCCTTCTCACTGTCGGTCATCTCGTGGTACTCGGGAACACCGCGTCCCACCCACCGGAAGATCGGATCGTCGCACCGCCAGCGCTGTTCCTGCAGGGTCCGCTTGAGCACCTTGTTCGATCCCGTCACCGGCAGGTCCGTCGACACCCGGACGAATCGCGGGGCCGCCTTCGTGCCCAGGTCGTCCTGGCCGCCGAGGAACGCGGCGAACTCGACCGGGTCGAAATCGGCCGGGTCCGACACCTCGACGGCCGCCATCACCTGATCGCCCGACCTCGGATCGGGGACGGCGTACACGCCGGTGGCGATCACTTTCGGGTGGCGGCGCAGAATCCGCTCCACCATCAGCGCCGACGTGTTCTCGCCGTCCACCCGGA
>NZ_JBHUSF010000368.1:0-8371 GCF_042673295.1 Rhodococcus sp. NPDC057014 | reverse complement strand
CCGGGGGACGCATTGCCACTCACCGGGGGGACGAACGGGACGCCCGTTGCGTCAGATCGAACGAGCGTCCCGTTCGTCCGGCCGCGCGGAGAACTGGAGAGTTGTTTGGACACATTGATAAACAGGTGTCCAGAAGTTACTGTGCATGAAGGAAATGGCTCTCGGCCAAGGAGAATTCGTGAAATTCGGCATAACGTTGTTTACGAGTGACCGCGGGATCGAGCCGGCCTCGGCCGCGAGGGGTGCAGAGGCCGCCGGATTCGACTCGTTCTACGTGCCCGAGCACACACACATTCCGGTGAAACGCGATGCGGCGCATCCTCAGACGGGGGACGCGTCGCTGCCCGACGACCGCTACATGCGCACCCTCGACCCGTGGGTGGCCCTCGCCACGGCGGCTGCGGTCACGGAGCGGATCGAACTGGGCACGTCGGTGGCGCTGCCCGTGGAGCACGATCCGATCACGCTGGCCAAGACGATCGCCTCGCTCGACCACCTCAGCGGCGGGCGGGTGATCCTCGGCGTGGGGTACGGGTGGAATCTGGACGAGCTCACCGACCACAACGTCCCGCCGGGGCGGCGGCGGACGATGCTGCGGGAGTACCTCGAGGCGATGCGCGCGTTGTGGACGCAGGACGAGGCGTCCTATGACGGCGAGTTCGTGAGCTTCGGTCCGAGCTGGGCGTGGCCCAAGCCGGTGCGGGTGCCGCCGGTGGTCGTCGGCGCCGCCGGCAACGACAAGAACTTCCGGTGGATCGTGAAATCCGCCGACGGCTGGATGACCACTCCGATCGAGCAGGACATCGACGACCGCGTCGCCGCGCTGCAGCGGATGTGGCGCGAGGCCGGCAGGGACGGCGAACCGCGGATCGTCGTGCTCGACGGCAAACCGGACGTCGACAAGTTGCGCCGATGGAAGGACCTCGGCGTCACCGAAGTGGTGTACGGAGTGCCCGACCGCAGCGAGGAGGAGGTCCTCGCCTACCTCGGACGCCTGGCGGGAAAACTCGAGGGATTGCGCGAGTCGACCGCGGTGGGGTGAGTGAGTGCGGTTGGATGGAACAAGGACACACCCGAGTAAGAACGTGTTCTAGTATTGCTTGCCAACTGCTCGAGGAGAGGCCGAAGTCCGTGCGCATCGCACTCTTGTCGTACCGAAGCAAGCCCCACTGCGGTGGGCAGGGTGTGTACGTCCGCCATCTCAGCCGTGAGCTGGTCGAACTCGGCCATCATGTGGAGGTGTTCTCGGGCCAGCCGTACCCGGACGTCGACCCCCGGGTGACGCTGACGAAGGTCCCCAGCCTCGACCTGTACCGCGAGCCGGATCCGTTCAGAACGCCGCACCCCCGTGAGTTCCGCGACGCCGTCGACGTGCTCGAGGTCGCGACCATGTGGACGGCCGGTTTCCCGGAACCGCTCACGTTCAGCCTCCGCGCCGCGCGACTGCTGAAGAAGCGGGCCGACGAGTTCGACGTGGTGCACGACAACCAGTGCCTCGGCTACGGGCTGCTGCAACTCCGGAAGGCCCGGCTCCCCGTCGTCGCCACCATCCACCATCCGATCACCCGCGACCGCGAGCTGGACCTGGCGTCGGCGAAGTGGTGGCGCAAGGTGACGGTCCGTCGCTGGTACGGCTTCCTGCGCATGCAGAAACGGGTGGCGCGCGCCATCCCCGCACTGCTGACGGTGTCGCAGTCGTCCGCCGACGACATCAGCGCCGCGTTCGACGTTCCCGCCGCGAACCTGCGGACCGTTCCGCTGGGGGTGGACACCGAGGTGTTCCGACCCCCGGCCGCCGAACGGGTTCCGGGCCGCGTCGTGTGCGTGGCCAGCGCCGACATGCCGCTGAAGGGGGTGTCGACGCTCCTCGAAGCCGTCGCGAAGGTGCACACCGAGCGCGCCGTCGAACTGGTGCTGGTCACCAAGCTGGCACCCGGCGGAGTCACGGAGAAGCTCATCGAGGAATTGGCCATCGGTGACGTCGTCCGAACCGTGTCGGGCATCGACGACGCAGAACTGGCCGCGCTGCTGGCGTCCGCCGACGTCGCGTGCGTGCCGTCGCTGTACGAAGGGTTCTCGCTGCCTGCCGTCGAAGCGATGGCATGCGGCACCCCGCTGGTCGCGAGCCGCGCAGGCGCCATTCCCGAGGTGGTCGGAACGGACGAGGAGGCGGGTGTGCTGGTGACGCCCGGCGACCCGCAGGAACTCGCGGACGTGCTGGGCGCGTTGCTCGACGACCCGCAGCGCCGCGCCCGGCTCGGCGACGGTGGCCGCCGTCGCGTGCTCGAGCGCTACAGCTGGGCCGCCGTGGCCGCGACAACCGCGCAAACCTACGCCGAAGCGATAGCGCAGACCCGTCAAGGAGGCCGATCGTGCTGACCGTGGACTTCGACCGGCTGGGTGTGAAGCCCGGCGACAAGGTGATCGACATCGGGGCCGGTGCCGGACGGCACTCGTTCGAGCTGTATCGACGCGGCGCCGACGTCATCGCCTTCGACCAGAACGCCGACGAACTCGCGGACGTCGAGAAGATGTTCGTGGCGATGGCCGAGGTCGGCGAGGTCCCCGCGGGCGCCTCGGCGCGGGTGGAGGTCGGCGACGCACTGAATTTGCCGTACGAGGACGCGACGTTCGACGTCGTCCTCATCTCCGAGGTCCTCGAACACGTTCCCCGCGACGGCCGCGCCATCGCCGAACTGACCCGCATCCTCAAGCCGGGTGGGGTTGCGGCGGTGACGGTTCCGCGGTGGCTTCCGGAGAAGATCTGCTGGGCGCTGTCCGACGCGTACCACGAGGTGGAGGGCGGTCACGTCCGCATCTACCGCGCCGACGAACTGGCGGAGAAGCTCACCGCCGCCGGGCTGGAGGTGCGGGGCCGCGACCACGCGCACGCCCTGCATTCCCCGTACTGGTGGCTCAAGTGCGCGGTGGGAGTGGAGAACAACGACCATCCCCTCGCGAAGGCCTACCACCAGGTTCTGGTGTGGGACATGATGAAAGCGCCCTGGCTGACGCGCACCGCGGAGAAGGTGCTCAACCCGGTGGTCGGCAAGAGCGTCGTGTTCTACCTCGAGAAGCCCAGGGAACCGAGCGTGGTGAAGGCGCCGCGGTGAGAGCCGCCGGCGTCCCGTCGGTACCGAACGTGCTGTCGGAGAGTCAGGTCCGGCAGACGGCACGGTCGATCGCGGCAGCGCAGGAGTCGTCGGGGGCGCTGCCGTGGTTTGCCGGCGGGCACACCGACCCGTGGGATCACGTCGAATCCGCCATGGCGCTCACCGCGGCCGGTCTGCGCGACGAGGCGGAGGGCGCGTACGAGTGGTCGCGGCGGACGCAGCGACCGGACGGGTCGTGGCCGATGAAGTTCCGCGACGGGACCGTCGAGAATCACGATTCCGACAGCAATTTCTGCGCCTACCTCGCGGTGGGGGTATGGCACCACTACCTGATCACCGGCGACCGGGGCTTCGTCGACAGGCTGTGGCCGTCGGTGCAGGGCGGACTCGACTTCGTCGTCGACATGCAGGCGCTCAGCGGCGAAATCTGGTGGGCCCGCGGCGAGAACGGGCAGGACTGTGCGGAGGCGCTGCTGACCGGGAACTCCAGCATTCACCACAGCCTGCACTGCGGTCTGCTGCTCGCCCGGTTGGTCGACGACCCGCAACCGGAATGGGAGTTCGCGAAATACACACTCGGGCACGCGATCAGGCAGCACCCGGAGTCGTTCGCGATCAAGGACGAATACTCCATGGACTGGTACTACCCGATCCTCGGGGGCGCCGTCCGCGGTGCGGCGGCGTCGGATCGCATCGACTCGCGGTGGGACGATTTCGTGGTGGAGGGGCTGGGCATCCGCTGCGTGGACCACCGGCCGTGGGTGACCGGCGCCGAGACGTGTGAGCTGGTGCTGGCGCTCGACGCGATGGGGGAGCACGCCCGTGCGCTCGCCCAGTTCACCGCCATGCAGCACTTGCGGGATCCGGACGGCTCGTACTGGACCGGCCTCGTCTACAGCGACGGTAAGCGGTGGCCGGTCGAGCAGACCACGTGGACGGGCGGTGCGATGATCCTCGCCGCGGACGCGTTGTCCCGCACCACGCCCGGACACGGAATCTTCCGGGACGCGGCGCTGCCCGTGGGACTACCGATCGGTCTCGACCGGTGCGGCGACTACTGTCATGCCAGCGGTTCGCCGGTCTGACCGCCCACCCGTTCGAGAACCCGTAGCGACCCGGTGACGGACGTCTCCTTGAATTGTCCTGACGCCAGGGCTCGTTCGTAGATCTCGAACGGCGGGCGTCCGCCGTCCGCCGGGTCCGGGAACACGTCGTGGATCACCAGGGCGCCGCCCACGGTCACCCACGGCGCCCACCCCTCGAGATCCGCCGACGCCGCCTCCGACGTGTGCCCGCCGTCGATGAACACGAAGTCCACGGGGGTGCGCCAGAACGTCGCGACCGTCGACGACCGCCCCAGCACCCCCACCACGTACTCCTCGAGCCCCGAATCCGCCATCGTGTGCCGGAACCGGCCGACCGTGTCGAGCAGACCGGTGTGCGGGTCGACGAACGCCGGTTCGTGATACTCCCAGCCCGGCTGGTGCTCCTCGGAACCGTGATGGTGATCGACGGTGACGACGCGGGCGCCACGCGCCCTGGCCGCTGCCCCCAGGTAGATCGTGGAGCGGCCGCAGTACGTGCCGATCTCGACGCCCACCCCACCGGAGGTCAGGTACAGCATCGCGGCCTCGTGCAGGGCTGTCCCCTCGTCCTCCGGCATGAAACCGGGAACGGAGTCGGCGAGTCGAAGTAGCTCTGGTGTCAGATGTTCGGTGCTCATGTGGCCTCTGCGTCCGGGGCGGCCGCTCCGGCCGCCTTCTTCCGCTTGTGTAGCACCCCGCCGATCATCGCGTCGAGTTTCGTCCCCAACGGCCAGCCCACGTAGTGACACAGGAACAGGGCGATCTCCCGGAGTTGGTCCTCGTCCAGTTCCTCGTTGTGCAGGGCCGCCCCCACCTGGATCTCGGCGACGTCGACGAGTCCCTGCGCGGTGAGCGCACCGAGCAGCAGAAGCCGGCGGTCGCGGATGCTCAGCCCCGGTCGTGACCAGATGTCGGCGAACAGGTGGTCGGCGGTGACGGCGAAATGCGCGCCGGGGCCGTCCTGCATCTCGAATCCGTAGACCTTCTCCATCATGGCCAGGCCGCGGGTGCGGGTGTCGTCGGTCATGGCTGCTCCTCCTCGTCCTCGTCCACGGTGCTGTCGACGCCGAGCCCCGGGCCGAGCCCCGACAGCGCGAGGCGCGCGAATGGCAACGCGACGTCGAGCCGGGTGCCGAGTCCGATCGCCAGCGACAGGTCCTTCTCCCCGAGGTCCCGGACGTGGGACATGATCGGGTACCAGTTGTCGTTCACGTCGAGCGGGTCGGTGGTGTCGCGGAGCATGATCGCGCCGGCGCCGCCGGTGATCGCGTCCGTGTGGCGGACCACCTTTCCGAGTTCGGTGATGTCGAGACCGGCGGCCTCGGCGAGCCGCTGCGCCTCGGCGGCGGCGGTGAACGAGACGAAATGCAGCAGGTTCCGAGCCAGCTTCATCCGAGTGCCCGCGCCCACGTCGCCCGCGTGCACGACGAGTTCGGCCCAGTGCCCGAACGGCTCCCGGACCTTCTCGAACGCGTCTTCGCTCGCCCCGACCATCACCGCCAGCTTCCCCTGGTGTGCCCCGGGGGCGCCGCCGCTGACGGGTGCGTCGATCAGGTCGACGCCGTGCGCCCGGCAACGGTCGGCGAGTTCGACCGCGGTGACGTCGCTGATGGTGGAGTGCACGGCCACGACCGTGCCCGGTCGCGCGGTGTCGAGCAGTTCGGCGACCACCGCGCGGACCTGCTCGTCGTTCAGCACGGTCACCGAGATGACGTCCGCGTTCGCCGCCACCTCCCGCGGACTCGTCGTGACCTTCGCGCCGGCCTTCCCGAACGGTTCCAGCGCCTCCGGCCGGGTGTCGCACACGATGAGTGTGCCCGGCCGGTCGAGCAGCCGCTTCGCCATCGGCGCACCCATGTTGCCGAGGCCGATGTAGCCGACCGACACCTGCTGCGTCGTGGTCATCGGAAGATCTGCCCGCCGTCGACGTTGAAGATCTGCCCGGTGATCCAGCTCGCCTCGTCGGAGAGGAGGAACAGGCAGGCGCCGACGAGGTCGTCGGGGGTGCCCATCCTTTTGAGCGGCAACGTTTTCACCATGTCTGCCACCATATTTCCCGGCGTCACGGTGCGGGTGGCCTCGGTGTCGATCGGCCCGGGCGCGATGGCGTTGACCCGGATGTTCATGCCGCCCACCTCGTGGGCCAACTGCTGGGTGAGTCCGTTGATCCCGACCTTCGCGAGGCCGTAGAAGCCGGAGTACAGCCACGCCGCCGTCGACGACTGATTGACGATGGAGCCGCCCCCGCGCTCGTTCATCGCCGGCCACACGGCGCGCGTCACGTTGAGGGCGCCGTCGAAGTTCACGGCCATGAACTTCTTGTAGTAGTCCCACGGCACGGTGATGAGCAGGTCGAGTTTCATGCCGCCGTAGATCGCGGCGTTGTTCACCAGATGATCGATGCCGCCGAACCTCTCGACGGTGAACGCCGCGAGTTCCTGCGCCGATGCTTCGTCGGCGACGTCGACGTCCTTGAACACCACGGTCCCGCCGTCGGCGGCGATCTGCTTGGCCACCGTCTCGCCGAGTTCCGCGTTGAGGTCGGCCACCACCACGTTGGCGCCCTCGCGGGCAAGAGCACGCGCGTACCCCTCGCCGATGCCCTGTGCGGCGCCGGTGACGATGGCCGTCTTACCGTCGAAACGTCCCATATCGATTGACTCCCTGCATTATCGGGCCGGCTCCGCGACCAGCTTGGTTTCCAGGTATTCCTCGAACCCGGCCACACCCATCTCGCGGCCGATTCCGGACTGCTTGTAACCGCCGAACGGGGCGTCGGCGGAATACCAGACACCGCCGTTGACGCTGAGCGTGCCGGTGCGCACGCCCTCGACCACCCGCTGCACCCGTGCGGGATCCGTGCCCCACACCGATCCGGACAGCCCGTACGGTGAATCGTTGGCGATGCTGATCGCGTCCTCGTCGCCGTCGTGCGGAATGATCACCAGCACCGGTCCGAAGATCTCTTCCCGGGCCACCCGCGCGGTGTTGTCGAGGCCGCTGATCAGGGTGGGTTCGACGAAGAAACCGCGGTCCCGATCGGCGGGGCGCCCGCCACCGACCACGATCGTGCCGCCCTCCTCCCGGGCGAGTCGCAGGTACTCCTCGACCCTGGCACGCTGCCGGGCGGAAATGAGCGGCCCGCAGATGGTGGCGGGATTCGCAGGATCGCTCGCGCTCAGTCCGCCGAGTGTGCGGGCCGTCGCCTCGACTGCCTCGTCGTACTTCTCTCGGGGCACCAGCAGCCGGGTGGTGATCGCGCAACCCTGTCCCGCGTGGGTGGAGACGGTGAACGCGGCGACCCCGCACGCCCCGGCGAGGTCGGCGTCGTCGAGCACGATGAACGCGGATTTGCCGCCGAGTTCGAGGAACACCTTCTTCAACGATTCGGACGCCGCCGCCATGACGGCCTTCCCCGTGGTGGTCGAACCGGTGAACGACACGAGGTCGACGCGGGGGTCGGTGGACAGCTGCGCGCCGAGAGCATGGTCGCTCGACGTGACGATGTTGACGACACCGGCCGGAAGATCGGTCTCCTCCGCGATGAGGTGCCCGACGAGGGCGGCGCACCAGGGAGTGTCGGGGGCGGGTTTGAGCACCACCGTGTTGCCGGCCGCCAGCGCGGGGCCGATCTTGGCGAAGTTGATCTGGTGCGGGAAGTTCCACGGTGTGATGGCCCCGACCACCCCGACGGCCTCCTTGAGGACGCGTCGGCGGGTCCTGATGCCCATCGGTTCGGCGACGCCCAGATCCTGTTCCCAGGAGTAGCTTTCGGCGAGGTCTGCGAAGTAGCCGAGGTCGGCAACCGGGCCCTCGAGTTGCGGTCCGCTGGTGAGGAAGGCTGGGGCGCCGACCTCCGCGATGGTGAGGTCGCGCAGTTCCTCGATGTGGGATTGCAGTACGTCGCGCAGCTGTCGCAGGCAGCGGGCGCGGAAGCCGTGGTCGCGGGACCACGTCGTGTGGTCGAAGGCTCGCCGGGCCGCGGCGATCGCGGCGTCCATGTCGGACTCGGTTGCGTCGGCGGCCCGTCCCAGCACTTCCTCGGTGGCCGGGTTGATCACCTCGAACGTGCCGCCGGAACCCGGAATCAGTTTGCCGTCGATCAGGAGAGCAGAGCTGTCGGTGGGGCGCAGAGTCATGGATTTTCGCTTCCGAGTCGGGTGAGTGTCACAG
>NZ_JBHUSF010000367.1:0-8425 GCF_042673295.1 Rhodococcus sp. NPDC057014 | reverse complement strand
CACCCCCTCACGGCGAGGGGGTGGCCGACGTCGTCGTGCGGTCAGCCGAGGCTGCGCAGATACGCGAGCTGCACGTTGACGGACTTCTCCGCCACCGGCCACAACTTCGGGTCGACGTCGGAGTAGACGTGCTCGACCACCTCGCGGACGGTAGGGGTGCCCCCGAGCGTCTCGAGCGCGGCCCGCACCTGACCGAGCCGCTCCTCGCGATGATCGAGGTACTGCTGCGCGATCACGTTCAGTTCGGGCAGTTCGGGTCCGTGGCCGGGCATCACCCGGTGTCCGGTGCCGAGGTCCAGCAGCCGGCGCAGCGACGACAGGTAGTCGCCGAGGTCGCCGTCCGAGTCGTCGAGCACCGTGGTGCCGCGGCCGAGGATCGTGTCGCCGGTGAGGACGGTGCCCTCCCCTTCCACGGTGAACGACACGGAGTCCTTCGTGTGCCCGGGCGTGGCGATCACCGTGATGGTGAGCCCGGCGACGTCGATGGTCTCGCCGTCGACGAGGGCGTCGGCCCCGCCGCGGAGGAACTCGGGGTCCACCGAACGCACGGGCGCGCCGGTGAGTTCGAAGAACCGCTGCACTCCCCCGGTGTGGTCGAAGTGACGGTGGGTGATCAGCGTCAATGCGACCGGTCCGAGTGCCGCGACGCGGGCGAGGTGCTCCTCGTCGGCGTCACCCGGGTCGACCACCACGCACTCGTCCCGGCCCGGCGCCCGCAGAATCCATGTGTTGGTTCCGTCGAGCGTCATCATGCCGGGATTGTTCTCGAGCACGACCGAGACGATCGGGGTGACCTCCCGCACCTGGGCGTAGGCCGGATGGGCAAGCGTCATGGCTCTACGACTCCGGCTGGACTTCGGCGATCAGTTCCACCTCGACGGGGGCGCCGAGCGGCAGTTCCGCGACACCGACGGCCGAGCGTGCGTGGGCACCGGCTTCGCCGAACACCTCGCCGAGGAACTCGGAAGCGCCGTTCACGACGCCGGGCTGACCGGTGAATCCCTCGGCGGACGCGACGAATCCGACGACCTTGACGATCCGCACCACCGAGTCGATGCCGACGAGGGCGTCGACCGCCGCCAGCGCGTTCAGTGCACACGCCCGGGCCGCGGACTTAGCGTCCTCGTCCGACACACCGGCGCCGAGCTTGCCCGCGATCGTCAGCTTGCCCTCGACGATCGGCAGCTGCCCGGACGTGTAGACGTAATTGCCGGTGCGTACGGCGGGCACGTAGGCGGCCACCGGCGGAACGACGGACGGCAGCGTGATGCCGAGTTCGCTCAGGCGGGCGGACCAGTTCTGTGTCTGCGCCACGGCCCTCAGCCCTTCGGACGCTTCAGGTACGCGACGTGCTGCTCACCGGTGGGTCCGGGCAGAACCGTCACCAGTTCCCAGCCGTCGGTGCCCCACTGGTCGAGGATCTGCTTGGTGGCATGTGTGAGCAGCGGAACGGTGGCGTACTCCCAGGAAGTCAATTCACTCATGCCGGTGAGCCTATCCCCCGCACATCCCGGCTCCCAGACTTATAGGCTCGACCCCGTGGTTGCATCCCCAGACCAGCTCACCCCGACGTGGCCCGAGAAGGCTGCGCGGGCCCGGCTGCATTTCGTCTCCGGAAAGGGCGGCACCGGAAAGTCCACGGTGGCCGCCGCGTTGGCGCTCGCCCTGGCCGAGGGTGGGCGCCGCGTGCTACTCGTGGAAGTCGAGGGCAGGCAGGGGATCGCTCAGCTCTTCGACGTGCCCCCGCTGCCGCCGCAGGAGACGAAGGTCGCGGCCGCCGAGGGTGGCGGGGAGGTCATGGCGCTGGCCATCGACATCGAGACCGCGTTCCTCGAATACCTCGAGATGTTCTACAACCTCGGGTTCGCGGGACGCGCGATGCGCAAGTTCGGCGCCATCGAGTTCGCCACCACCATCGCACCGGGCCTCCGGGACGTGCTGCTGACCGGCAAGATCAAGGAATGCGTGGTGCGCTCCGACAAGTCGGGCACACGGGTGTACGACGCCGTCGTCGTCGACGCCCCGCCGACCGGGCGGATCGGTAACTTCCTCGACGTGACGAAGGCGATGGCCGACCTCGCGAAGGGCGGGCCGGTGCGCTCCCAGAGCGAGGGCGTGGTGCGCCTGCTGCATTCCGACGAGACCGTCGTCCACCTCGTGACCCTGCTCGAGGCGCTGCCGGTGCAGGAGACCACCGACGCCGCAGAGGAACTGGCCCGCGCCGACCTGCGGCTGGGCACCGTCGTCGTCAACCGCACCAGCCCGCAGTTCCTGCCCGCCGACACCCTCTCCGACGTCGCGAAGGGCAGGATCGACGCCGAGGCCGTCCGGGCCGGACTGCAGAAGACCGGGATCACCCTGGACGAGGAGAATTTCGCCGGGTTGCTCACCGAGACGATCGAACACGCGTCCGTCCTCGAGGCGCAGGAAGAGAGCGCCGGACAGCTCAGCGAAGTGGACGGGGCACGGCTGCATCTGCCGTCCCTCGCCGACGGTGTGGACCTGGGCGGGCTGTACGAGCTCGCGGAATATCTGACGGAACAGGGTGTCCGATGACCCAGACAACTGAACACGAGCGTCGCCGCACCGCCTCCGCACTCGACGTCGCGGGAATTCTGGAGAACAGGGCGACGCGGATCGTCGTCTGTTGCGGAGCCGGCGGCGTCGGCAAGACCACGACGGCCGCGTCGCTGGCGCTGCGCGCGGCGGAGCAGGGACGCAAGGTGGTCGTGCTGACCATCGACCCGGCCCGCCGGCTCGCGCAGGCTCTCGGCGTCGCGGAACTCGACAACACGCCGCAGCCGGTGCAGCTCGGACCGGACGCGACGGGCGAACTGCACGCCATGATGCTCAACATGCGCCGCACGTTCGACGAGATGGTGATCGAGCACTCCACGCCGGAGAAGGCGGAGCAGATTCTCGCGAACCCCTTCTACCAGACCGTCGCCAGCTCGTTCTCGGGAACACAGGAGTACATGGCGATGGAGAAGCTGGGGCAACTCGCCTCCAGCGACGAATGGGATCTGGTGGTCGTCGACACGCCACCGTCGCGCAACGCCCTGGACTTCCTCGACGCACCCCAGCGTCTGGGCGCGTTCCTCGACGGTCGCATGATCCGCTTGCTCACCGCACCCGGCCGCGGCCTCACCCGGCTCGTCACCGGGGCGATGGGCCTGGCGCTGCGCGGCGTGTCCACCATCGTCGGCAGTCAGATGCTGTCGGACGCCTCGAGTTTCGTGCAGTCACTGGACTCGATGTTCGGCGGATTCCGGGAACGGGCAACGCGCACTTACGAATTGCTCCGGCAGCCGGGCACCAAGTTTCTGGTGATCGCCGCAGCCGAACCGGATGCGCTGCGCGAGGCGGCATTCTTCGTCGACCGGCTCGCAGGCGACGAGATGCCGCTCGCGGGCCTCGTCCTGAATCGGACGCACCCCACTCTCAGTTCCCTGTCGGCCGATCACGCGGTCACTGCCGCCGACCAACTCGGGGACCAAGACCCCCTCACCGCCGCTGTCCTGCGAATCCACGCCCATCGGGCGGTGATCGCCAAGCGTGAGGTCCAACTACTGAGCCGGTTCACGGCCGCCCACCCTCGGGTGCCGATCGTCGGCGTGCCCTCGCTGCCGTTCGAGGTGTCGGACCTCGAGGCCTTGAGAGCGGTAGGCGACCAGCTCACCCGGACGAGCTGATCAGCCCGCTACCGGAGAACCGGTCACCCGCCTGTGTCCTGCCTGACTGCGATACCGATCCCGAATCTCAGACAGCGGACTGGTGCTGCCGCTGAGCTTCGAAGAAATCGGACCATGATTCCACCTCGGGGTGCTGCTTGAGCAACGCCCGGCGTTGACGTTCCGTCATGCCACCCCACACGCCGAACTCGACACGGTTGTCGAGTGCATCGGCCCCGCACTGCATCAATACCGGGCAGTGCCGGCAAATGGTTGCGGCCTTGCGCTGTGCTGCACCGCGTACAAAGAGTTGATCGGGATCGACTTCCCGGCAACGGGCCTGGGTGACCCAGGCGATTCGCGCTTCTGCTTGCTCGACGTCCAGACGGCTGGTTGGGGTGGTCATGTGCATTCGTTTCCCCTCTTCGAGTCTGCGCAAACCCAGCGCGTAGCACGCCGAGGCTGCACCACATAAGCGATGGGGTGTTATCTCCATCACACTGTTCCAACAATTTAGGTAAAGAAACCGCCACGCGCAAGACGAAGAACATGCTTTTTTGGTACGCCCGTCCATACCCCGTGCTCAGGGCATTTTCCTGGCCGAATTCTGCGCCCAACCAGCGCACCCTCAGACCCCACGTAGTCTGTAGATCGTGTCGATTGCAAAAACAGTGGGGAAGCTCGCAGGATCCTCCGCCTTGGCAGGAGTGCTCCTCGCCGGCGTGATGTTTCCGCTCGCCGGAGGCTTCGGTTACGCCTCCAACAGGGCGGCTGACACCGTCGACAACGTCTCCGCCGAACTGGTCGAAGGAACGGTTCCCGCGGTCTCGACGATGGTCGACTCCGCAGGCAATCCCATCGCATGGCTGTACGACCAGCGCCGCTTCGAAGTGCCCAGCGACAAGATCTCCAACGAGATGAAACTCGCCATCGTCTCCGTCGAGGACCGCCGGTTCCCGGAGCACAAGGGCGTCGACTGGCAGGGCACGATGCGCGCCTTCCTCACCAACACCACGAGCGGTGAGGTGCAGCAGGGCGCGTCGACACTCGACCAGCAGTACGTGAAGAACTACCAGCTGCTCGTCGTCGCCAAGACCGACGCCGAACGCCGGGCCGCGATCGAGACGACACCCGCCCGCAAGATCCGCGAGATCCGGATGGCGCTGACGCTCGACAAGGAACTCACCAAGGACGAGATCCTCACCCGCTACCTGAACCTGGTGCCGTTCGGCAACGCCTCGTTCGGCATCCAGGACGCCGCCCAGACCTACTTCGGCATCGACGCGTCCGAATTGAACACCCAGCAGTCCGCGATGCTCGCGGGCATGGTGCAGTCCAGTTCGGCGCTGAACCCGTACACGAACCCCGACGGCGTCCTCGAACGCCGCAACGTGGTTCTCGACACGATGATCTCGAACATCCCCGAGCGCGCCGCCGAACTGCGGGAGCTCAAGTGGACTCCCCTCGGCGTGCTGCCCGAACCCAACCGGCTGCCCCGCGGGTGCATCGCCGCCGGCGACCGCGGCTTCTTCTGCGACTACGCCCTGCAGTACCTGGCCAACGCCGGCATCAGCCGGGAGCAGATCGACAAGGGCGGCTACCTGATCAAGACGACGCTCGACCCCGCGGTGCAGGCGTCGACCAAGGCGGCGCTCACCGCCAAGGCCAGCCCCGCACTCGACGGCATCGCCAACGTCATGAACGTGGTCCAGCCCGGCCAGGATTCACACCGCATCCTCGCGATGGGCAGTAGCCGCACCTACGGCCTCGACGCGAACGCCGACGAAACCGTGCAGGCCCAGCCGTACTCGCTGGCCGGTCACGGCGCCGGGTCGATCTTCAAGATCTTCACCACGGCCGCCGCCATGGAGAAGGGCCTCGGCACCAACGCCGTCCTCGACGTCCCCGGACGGTTCGAGGCCCGGGGCATGGGTAGCGGTGGTGCGCGCGGATGCCCGGCGGCCACGTACTGCGTCGAGAACGCGGGCAAGTACCCGGCGTCGCTGTCGGTGACGGACGCGCTCGCGCAGTCGCCCAACACGGCGTTCGTCAAGCTCATCCAGGCCACCGGCGTCGCCCCCACCGTCGACATGGCGGTACGGCTGGGGCTGCGTTCCTACGCCGACCCCGGCACCTCCGGCTTCGACGACCGCAGCATGGCGGACTTCCAGAAGGATCAGAACCTGGGTTCGTTCACCCTCGGACCCACCTGGGTCAACCCGCTGGAACTGTCGAATGTCGCCGCAACGCTCGCGTCACACGGCAAGTGGTGCCCGCCCACCCCCATCGATTCGGTCTTCGACCGTGAAGGCAAGCCCGTCTCGGTCACACAGCAGGCCTGCGAGCAGGTGGTCGAGCCCGGCCTCGCCGACACCCTCGCCAACGCCATGAGCAAGGACGACAAGGCCGGCGGCACCTCGGCCGGGGCCGCGGGCAGCGCCGGCTGGACCCTCCCGATGGCGGGTAAGACCGGAACCACCGAGTCCCACATGTCGTCGGGCTTCCTCGGGTTCACGAACAACTTCGCCGCCGCCGTCTACGTATACGGCGACTCGCCGACCCCCGGTGAGATCTGCTCGGGCCCGCTGCGGCCCTGTGGTGACGGAAATCTCTACGGCGGCAACGAGCCCGCCCAGACGTGGTTCGCCGCGATGAATCCCGTCGCCAACAACTTCGGGCCGACGACGCTGCCGCCCGTCGACCAGAAGTACGCGCGGGGTTCGCAGAACGGTCAGGTTCCGGACGTCACCGGCCTGAGCCAGTCGGCCGCGACGTCGCGCCTACAGGGGGCCGGATTCACGGTGAACGCGATCACCACCGCGTCGCAGGCCGCCAAGGGGACGGTCACGAGCTCGGCGCCGTCCGGTTCGGCGATTCCGGGGTCGACGATCACGATCTACGTCAGCGACGGATCGGTGAAGGCCGCTCCCCCGCAGGCCCCGGCTCAGGGAATCCCCGTTCCGCCCATCCAGCTGCCCGGCCTGCCGCCGATCCAGCTGCCGCCCATACCCCGGTGACCGCAGGTGAGTGGGAAAGTGTGTAGGAGCACGCTTTCCCACTCACCTGGGGGGTCAGAGGCGGGACTTCACCGCGTGCGAGAGCCGCGAACCGTCCGCCTTGCCGCCCGCGAGCGCGCCGGCGGCCTTCATGACCTGACCCATCTGACGCATACCGGGACGCTCACCGATCTCCTCGGCCACCTGGGCGATGGCGGTGTCCACGACGTCGACGAGCTCGGCGTCGGTCAGCGGCGTCGGCAGGTACTCGTCGATGATCTGCGCCTCGGCCCGCTCCTGCGCTGCCAGCTCACCCCGGCCGTTCTCGGTGTAGATCTCCGCGGACTCGCCGCGCTTCTTCGACTCCTTCGCGAGGACCTTCAGCACCTCGTCGTCGGTGAGTTCGCGGGCCTCCTTGCCGGAAACCTCTTCGGTCTGCACGGCGGCCATCAGCATGCGGATCGTGGCGGTGCGCAGCGAATCCTTGGCCTTCATGGCGGCCGTCATGTCGGAGCGCAGTCTTGCTTTCAGTGAATCTGGCATGGGCGAAACGCTACGCGCCCCGATTCGTCCACTGCATCTCGATTGCGCTCATCAGTATCCTGGAAGAGTGTCTGACGAGTTCCGCACCAACCTGACCCGCGCCGCCCTGGCCACGGCGGGTGCCGCCGCCCTCGGCATCGGCTACGCCTCGCTCATCGAGCGCAATGCGTTCGCCCTGCGTGAGGTCACGATGCCGGTGCTCGAACCCGGGTCGTCGACGCTCCGTGTGCTGCACATCAGCGACCTGCACATGATGCCCGGACAGCGGCTGAAACAGAACTGGCTGCGGGAACTCGACAACCTCGACCCCGACCTCGTCGTGAACACCGGCGACAACCTGTCGCACCAGCGGGCGGTGCCCGCCGTGGTCCAGGCCCTGGGGAATCTGCTGGCCCGCCCCGGACTGTTCGTGTTCGGCAGCAACGACTACTTCGCGCCGAAACCGAAGAACCCGTTCGAGTACTTCCGCAAGGATCGCAAGCGCATCCTCGGCGAGCCGCTGCCGTGGGGCGATCTGCGGGCCGCGTTCACCGAACGCGGCTGGTTCGACGTCACGCATGTGCGCCGCGACCTCGAGGTGTCGGGGGTCCGGATCGCGTCGGCCGGGGTCGACGATCCGCACCTCCAGCGCGACCGGTACGACACCATCGCAGGCCCGCCCAATCCGCTGGCCGATCTCCGGCTGGGCATCACCCACTCGCCGGAGCCGCGGGTTCTGGATCGGTTCGCGGACGACGGGTACGACCTGGTGCTGGCCGGCCACACGCACGGCGGTCAGCTGTGTCTGCCGTTCTACGGCGCGCTCGTCACCAATTGCGACATCGACCGCTCGCGGGTGAAGGGGCCGTCCAAGTGGGGGGCGCACACCCAGCTGCACGTGTCCGCGGGGATCGGGACGTCGCCGTGGGCGCCGGCCCGTTTCTGCTGCCGCCCCGAGGCGACGCTCCTGACGTTGGTCCCGGCTCAGCGCGGCGGTTCGGACGCCGACGTCGCACGGGCTCGCACGGAGTCGTCGGAGAGCACCGTTTTACGCAACTGACCAGGGGATTTAATGGTGACTGGCTGGGTAATGTAAGCTAGCCGAGGTTCAACACGGGGTGTGGCGCAGCTTGGTAGCGCGCTTCGTTCGGGACGAAGAGGTCGTGGGTTCAAATCCCGCCACCCCGACAGTGAAACACCAGGTCAGGCCCGGTGCTGAGAGATCAGTACCAGGCC